>DATDLP010000464.1:0-3188 GCA_036519255.1 Croceibacterium sp. | reverse complement strand
ACATCTACGTGGTCACCGGTGCGCCGCTGGCGCACCTCAAGAAGCTCGCCGTCGAGCGCGTGGCCGCCGGCGACCCGTGGGACGAGTCGGAGTACGTGATGTACCCGCCTGCACTGAAATCCCCGTACGCCGAGCGGCGTGCCGCGTTCGGCAAGGAGCGATACAGCGCACTCGGCGTTGCGCGTGAGGATTGGGAGGCCCGGCAGCGGGCCGCCATCGCGAACTGGGACTGCTTTGGCGCGCCCGCCGCGCTGTTCTGCTACATCGACCGCGACTTGGGCCTGCCGCAGTGGGCCGATCTCGGGATGTATCTGCAGTCCGTCATGCTGCTGCTGCGCGCCGAAGGGCTGCACAGCTGCCCGCAGATGTCGTGGGCGAAGGTTCGCAAGACTGTCGCGGAATTCGTAACGCCGCCCGACGAGCTCGTCCTCTTCTGTGGCATGTCGATCGGGTACGAGGACGCCACGGCGAGCCACCCCCGCACCGGCAGAGCTTCGCTCGACGAAACGGTCACGTTCGTCGAGGGGTAGGACGAAAACGATGTGCGACCGGTCGAACGGTAGGGTTCACTGCAAACAGACGCGGTGGAGCCTATGTCGAGCGAGGGTCGGGGGCCACGTCTTCGCGGTCGCGACAGCGAATGCGAGACGCTTCGGGGTCTGTTATCGACCGCACAATCCGGCAGCAGCCAAATACTGGTGCTCCGCGGCGAGGCGGGCGTCGGCAAGACCGCGTTGCTCGACTACACCGCAGAGCGGGCCGCAGCGTTTCGTTGCGTTCACGTTGTCGGCGTGCAGTCCGACATGGAGCTCGCATTCGCCGGCCTGCAGCAGCTCTGCGCGCCGCTGCTGAATCACCTTGACGAGCTACCGGAACCACAGCGCGAGGCGCTGAACGTCGCATTCGGCCGCGGAGTCGGCGCGGCCCCGGACCGGTTTCTGGTCGGCTTGGCAGTGCTGAGCCTGATCGCCGCGGCTGCCAACGACCGACCCTTGCTCTGCATCGTCGATGACGCGCAGTGGCTCGACCAGGTGTCAGTGCAGACACTCGCCTTCGTCGCGCGGCGTCTGTTGGCCGAGCCGGTTGCATTGGTCTTTGCGGCGCGCGATGCGGGCGCAGAGGCGCTAGCCGGGCTGCCGAAACTGGTCGTCAGAGGCCTGTCGGATGGCGATGCTCGGGAATTGCTCGAGTCAGTGATGGTGGGCGGCATCGACCCGCGGGTACGGGACCGCATCGTCGCGGAGACGCGTGGCATTCCGCTGGCCCTGCTGGAGGTGCCGCGAAGCGTCTCCGCGACCGAGCTAGCCGGCGGGTTTTGGATTTCGGGCAAACGCTCGTCGGCCGCAGCGATCGAGGACGACTTCATCCGCCGCATTCGGTCCCTCCCCGAGCCGACCCAGCGCCTGCTACTTGTCGCTGCGGCCGAGCCGGTTGGCGATGCCGCGTTGTTTCTGCGCGCCGCTGCGCAATTGGGGATTCCGGTCGACTCCCTGGCACCGGCCGAGGCTGCGGGAGTGATCGAGTTCGGTCCGCGCATGCGCTTTCACCACCCACTGATGCGCTCAGCCGCTTACCGCGCGGCCGATCTGACCGAACGCAGGGCCATCCATCGGGCGTTGGCCGACGCAACCGATCCGCAGTCGGACCCCGACCGTCGGGCATGGCATGCTGCGAATGCTGCCGCGGGACCCGATGATGCGGTGGCCGCGGAGCTGGAAGCCTCGGCCGACCGAGCCCAGAGCAGAGGCGGCATCGCCGCTGCGGCGGCTTTCCTTGAGCGCGCAACCGCGTTGACATCGGACTCCACCCAACGCGGCGCCAGGGCGCTCGCGGCGGCTCAGGCCAAACGAGATGCGGCGGACCCCGCAGCGGCGCACGAACTCCTCGCGATCGCGGAACTTGGGCCACTGTCCGACCTCCAACGCGCCCAGGTCGCTCTGTTACGCGCCCAAATGGAGTTCGCCCGGAGCCGCGGCGGTGATGCTCACTCGCCCCGACTTCTCGAGCCCGCGTCGCAATTGCTTCACGCCGCCAAGCGACTCGACACGCTCGACGACGACCTAGCCCGGGAGGCGTATCTGGAAGCACTCGCCGCGGCCATGTATGCGGGGCGCCTTGGTGAGCCGGGCGCAACCGCGACGGTGGCGGAGGCTGCAAGCGCAGTGGTCGACCGTGCACCGAATCTTCATCGGCCAATCGACTTCCTGTTGGCCGCCATGGCAAAGCGGATCACCGGCGGTGCGAGTGCCGGTTCCGCTCCGCTGCGCACCGCGTTGGAGCTGATGCGCAGTCAAGCGGAACAGAATGACGGCCAGGCTCTGCGGTGGATGTCGTTGGGCCTGGCCATCGTGGAGGAATCTGCCGTCGGCGAACTGTGGGACGACGCGATCTACCACCAACTGGCCACCGATACCGTCCAGCAGGCTCGTGACGCCGGTGCACTTGCTGTACTCCCACCAGCACTCGGCTACCGGGCCGGCGTCCACGTACTCGCAGGTGAGTTTGCCACGGCGGCAACACTTATCGAAGAGGCAGCCTCGATCACCGCAGCGACAGACTATGCACCCCTGAGATACCACTCGCTGACTCTGGCTGCCTGGCGGGGGACTCCGGCCGACGCGGTCGGGTTGATCGAGGCAGCGGCCACAGACGGAGCTGCGAGGGGTGAAGGACGCGTGCTCGGTCTGACTGGGTATCTCAGCGCGGTTCTCTACAACGGGCTCGGCCGATACGAGGAAGCATTCATCGCCGCCCGCGACGCGTGCGAATACGAAGAACTAGGGTTCCACGGTTGGTGTCTCTTCGAATTGATCGAAGCTGCGACGCGTACGGGTGACAGGGAAACCGCGGCACAGGCCGCGCAGCGGCTCGAGGAACGCACGAGCCCCAGCGGGACGGACTGGGGCCTCGGTGCCCTGGCAAATGCGCGAGCCCTGCTGGCCGACGATGACGTCGCTGAGGGCCTCTACACCGAGGCGATCGAACGCTTGGCGCGCACCCGCATCGTCGTACATCTCGCTCGCACCCACCTGCATTACGGTGAATGGCTGCGCCGCACGAACCGGCGCGTCGACGCCCGCCGGCACCTCACCGAGGCCCATGAGATGTTCACCCGGATGGGCGCACAGGGTTTCGCGGAGCGGGCGCGACGCGAGCTGGTGGCCACCGGCCAGAAGGTGCGCAAGCAG
>DATDLP010000463.1:0-4855 GCA_036519255.1 Croceibacterium sp. | reverse complement strand
GGCCAGCACGGCGCAACGGTTCTCGTCGACGAGCACCAGCGCGGCGGAATAGATTTCCGCCTCGCTTTCGCCCCGGACACCGGTGAGGGCCTCGAGCTCGGGCAAATTCGGAGTCGTGAGCCTGGCGAGTGTCATCAGGCGATCGAAGGCGACGATCGTATCCTCGTCGGCCAGCACGGCACCACTGGTCGCGACCATCACGGGGTCGAACACGACGGGGATTTGCAGCGTCTCGAGCCGATCCGCGACCAAGTGCGCGATCTCGGGCGAGCCGAGCATGCCGATCTTGATCGCATCGGCGCCGATGTCCGACAGGCAGGCGTCGATCTGGGCTGCAACCAGCGCGGGCGACAGCGCCTCGACCGCGGTCACGCCGGTCGTGTTCTGCGCCGTGACGGCGGTGATCGCGGTCATTGCGTAGCCGCCGAGCATGGTGATGGTCTTGATGTCGGCCTGTATCCCGGCGCCGCCCGAGCTGTCCGACCCGGCGATGGCGAGGATGCGGGGGGGTGTCATCGATCCAATCCCATCTCACCCCACTTCGTCATCCCCGCGGTTGCGAAGCACTGCCGAAGGCAGAACGTGGGGACCCAGGGCGGAGTAGCGCTGCGCCGCCCTGGGTTCCCGCCTTCGCGGGAATGACGAGGGAAGGGGATGCGGGGATGGCGAGACCTGGGGAAGAGGCGTGGCTCGAACATCACGCGCCCTTGAAGCGCCGTTCCGTGGACGGAGGATGACGATCGAGCAGGTGCTTCGCCCGCGTCGGGCGGTCGGTCAGCTCGCCGCCGCAGTTCGGGCAGCGGTCGTCGAGCGCTTCGGCGCAAGGTGCGCAAAAAGTGCATTCGAAGCTGCAGATGAACGCCCCGGGTGCTTCGGCCGGCAGGTCGGTGCCGCAACGCTCGCAGTCGGGACGCATGGCAAGACTCATGCGGCGGCGCGCACCGCGTCGCAGATCCTGTCGACCACCTGCTCGACCTCCGCCGCGTCGTCGCCTTCGGCCATCACGCGGATCTTGGGCTCGGTGCCCGACTTGCGGATCACCAGCCGGCCGCGCCCGGCGAGCGAGGCCTCCGCCTCGGCGATCACCGCCTGGACCTGCGGATCGGCCAGCGGATCGCCGCCGGCGTAGACCACGTTCTTGAGCAGCTGCGGCACCGGATCGAACAGGTGCAGCAGCTCGCTCGCGCGCTTGCCCGACTGGACCAGCGCGGCGAGCACCTGCAGCGCAGCGACGCAGCCGTCGCCGGTCGTGGCGTGATCGAGCAGGATCATGTGCCCCGACTGCTCGCCGCCGACGTTGTACCCGCCCTTGCGCATCGCCTCGAGCACGTGGCGGTCGCCGACCTTGGTCCGCACCAGCGCGAAGCCGAAGGCGTTGAGGTAGCGCTCGAGCCCGAGGTTCGACATCACCGTGGCGACCACCCCGCCGCCCTTGAGCTCGCCGCTCGCCGCGAGGCGGGTGGCGATCAGCGCCATGATCTGGTCGCCGTCGACCGTCTGGCCCTTCTCGTCGATCACGATCAACCGGTCGGCGTCGCCGTCGAGCGCGAGGCCGATGTCGGCGCCTTCCTCGACCACGCGGGCCTTGATCGCCTCGAGCGCGGTCGAGCCGACCCCGTCGTTGATGTTGAGCCCGTTGGGGCTGACCCCGAGCGCGATGACCTTGGCGCCGAGCTCCCAGATCGCGGTGGGTGCGACCTCGTAGGCCGCGCCGTGGGCGCAATCGACCACCACCTTGAGCGAATCGAAGCGGATGTCGTGCGGCAGCGACTGCTTGATCGCGTGGATGTAGCGCCCGCGCGCATCCTCAATCCGTCGCGCGCGGCCGACGTCGCCGTCCTGCGCGAGCGCGATCTCGCCGCCCATCAGGCGTTCGATCGCCTCCTCATCGGCGTCGCTGAGCTTGAATCCGTCGGGTCCGAACAGCTTGATGCCGTTGTCGTGGTAGGGGTTGTGGCTGGCCGAGATCATCACCCCGAGGTCGGCGCGCATCTCGCGCGTGAGCAGCGAGATTGCCGGGGTCGGCAGCGGGCCGGTCATGATCACGTCCATACCCACGCTGGTGAAACCGGCGACGAGCGCGGTTTCCATCATGTAGCCCGACAGGCGGGTATCCTTGCCGATGATGATCCGGTGCTTGTGATCGCCGCGCAGAAAGTGGCGCCCGGCCGCCTGGCCGACCTTCATCGCCGTTGCGGCATCGAGCAGGTCCGCGTTGGCGCGGCCCCGGATGCCGTCGGTGCCGAAGTATCTGCGTGCCATCGAAGTCCCTTGAAAGTCCGGCGCTGTCCGGCGAATTGCCATGCCGCCTCGCGTGGCTAATGTCACGCCTTCGAGAAACCTATGATCACATCCGCCGCCCAGACCAGCCGCCCGCTCAACCTGCCGACCGGCTGGACTTTCGCCGCGCTGGCGGGCGGGCTCGCGCTCGGCTGGCTGCTGGCGGGCAGCACGGCGATCGAGCCGGTGCTGGCGGTGGCGGGGCCGGTCGGATCGCTGTGGCTGCGGGCGCTGCAGATGACGATCATTCCGCTGGTCGCCGCGCTGCTGGTGACGGGGATCGCGCGGATGGTGGCGACCGCGAGCGCCGGCGCGATGGCGCGGCGCACGCTGCTGTGGTTCTTCGCGGTGCTGGCATCGGGCACCCTGCTCGCCGCGCTGGCCACGCCGGCGCTGCTCGAGGCCTTCCCGATTCCCGGAACCGCCGCCGCAGCGCTGGCGGCCGACAGCGGCATGGCGCAGCCGGTGCCGGGAATCGGCGCGTTCTTCGAGACGCTCGTCGCGCCCAACGTGATCGCCGCCGCGGCCGAAACCGCGATGCTGCCGCTGGTGGTGTTCTTCGCCGCGCTGGCGCTGGCGATCACGCGGCTGCCCGAGGCGCAGCGCAGTTTGCTGCTCGGCGTGTTCGAGGCGCTCGGCGAAGCGATGCTGGTGGTGATCGGCTGGGTGCTGTGGCTCGCGCCGGTCGGCGTGTTCGCGCTGGCGATCGGGGTCGCAGCGACCAGCGGCGGGGCGGCGATCGCGGCGCTCGGGCACTATATTCTCGTCGTGTCGAGCCTCGGCTTCGCGGTGCTGGTCGCGGCTTACGGCGTGGCCGTGCTCGGCGCGCGGCGGGGATTGCTGCGCTTCGGCCGCGCGGTGCTGCCGGCACAGGCAGTCGCGCTGTCGACCCAGAGCTCGCTCGCCAGCCTGCCAGCGATGCTTGCGGTGTGCCGCACGCTCGGGGTGCGCGAGACCACCGCGGACTTCGTGCTGCCGCTCGCGGTGGCGGTGTTCCGCGCGACCAGCCCGGCGATGAACCTCGCGGTCGCGATCTACGTCGCCCATCTGGCCGGGGTGCAGTTGACGCCGGCCGCGATCGCCGCCGGGTTCGCGGTGGCGCTGGTCACCACGGTCGGCTCGGTCAGCCTGCCGGGCGCGGTCAGCTTCGTCACCTCGATCGGCCCGATCGCGCTGGCGATGGGCGTGCCGATCGAGCCGCTCGCGCTGCTGGTGGCGGTCGAGATGCTGCCCGATCTGATGCGCACGGTCGGCAACGTGACGATGGACAGCGCAGTCGCCGCGACTGTGGACCGATCCACCGCCAATTCGGACTGAATCGTACAACCCGCTTGCAACCGGCGCGCGCTTCGGGCGTTGGTCCGCGACCCCTAAATTCCCCGAATCAAGGAACAGGCCTCATGGCGTTCGAACTCATGCCCCTGCCGTACTCGCAGGATGCCCTCGCCCCGGTGATCTCGGCCGACACGCTCGGCTATCACCACGGGAAGCACCACAAGGCCTACATCGACAAGACCAACGCAGCGATCGAGGGAACCGAGCTCGCGGGCGCGGACCTCGAGACGGTGATCGCGCAGGCGCGCGGCAGCAACAAGGCGCTGTTCAACAACGCCGCGCAGTCGTGGAACCACGGGTTCTACTGGCACTCGCTGGCCCCCGCGCCGAGCCGCCCGGCAGGCGAGCTGCTGCGCGCGATCGAGACCGCGTTCGGTTCGGTCGAAGCGCTCGGGAAGGAACTCGCGGCGCGCGGCACCGGGCATTTTTCCAACGGCTGGGTGTGGCTCGCCAGCAAGGGCGGTACGCTGTCGATCGAGGAGACCCATGACGGCGACACGCTGGCCGACCAGGACGCGCTGCCGTTGCTGACCATCGACCTGTGGGAGCACGCCTATTACCTCGACCACCAGAACCTGCGGCCGAGGTATCTCGAGCAGCTGATCGGCGAGCGGCTCAACTGGGACTTCGCGGCCGAGAACCTCGCGCGCGGCACGGCGTGGAAATACCCTGCGCTGAGCCACGCCGAGTAGCTTCGCACCCGACAATTTGTCGCAAAGTGTCGTCCTTCGCGCAGAGGGACTGGACACGCGGGGTGTAGTACCTAATTAACACGCCGGACCGATGGTTCCGCCGGCGCGTGCAGATGCGCACCGGGCTGGACGAGAGGGCCGGCGTGCGGGCATCTGCGCGACGGGAACAAGACATCCGGGGACGGGATGATGGGGTTGGAGGGGTGATGCGCATTCGCGGACGAGTCTGGCCGTCGGCCGCCGTCATGCTGCTTGCCGCAGGGCTGGCGGGTTGCACCACGCCGCAGCTCGCGCAGCCCGAGGCCGGGATCGCGGTGCCCGAAGGCTGGCAGGAGACCGAGGTCGCCGAGGGCTCGGTCGATCTTGCGACCTACTGGCGCCAGCTCGACGATCCGCTGCTGACCGAGTTCGTCGAAGCTGCCGCCGCCCGCAACCTCGACCTCGCGCAGGCCGCGGCGCGGCTCGAGCAGGCCCGCGCGCAGCTCAACGGCTCGCGCGCGCAGTGGATGCCGCAGCTGTCGGTCAACGGGCGCGCGTCGCAGGAATTC
>DATDLP010000462.1:0-4475 GCA_036519255.1 Croceibacterium sp. | reverse complement strand
CGCCGACGCGATCGCCGCGGCGGTGCGCGAGCTGGTGGCCGATCCACCGGCACGCGAGGCGGTTGCCGAATGCGCGGCGCGGTTCAGCTGGGAGGCGAACGCGGCGGCACTGGCCGAGTATTACGCGGGGTTGGTCGGATTCTGAAAGCCCTCTCCCCTTCAGGGGAGAGGGTTGGGAGAGGGGGAGTCCCGCGAAGCCGCGAGCGGCCCCCGCCCCCGACCCCCTCCCCTGAAGGGGAGGGGGAGATCAGGCCCCGCCGCGCGCCTTGCGGTCCTGCGCGTCGGCGCGGCCTTCGGAGGGCACGAAGCTGTCCTGCGTCACGCCGAGCCAGATCAGGATCGGGGCCGACATGTAGATCGAGCTGTAGGTGCCGACGAAGATGCCGAGCGTGATCGCCGCGGTGAAGCCGAAGATCACGTCGGGACCGAGCAGCAGCAGCGCGAGCAGCGTGATCAGCACCGAGGTCGAGGTCACCACCGTGCGCGACAGCGTCTCGTTGACCGACAGGTCGAGCAGCTCGGGCAGCGGCATCTTGCGGTACTTCTTCAGGTTCTCGCGGATGCGGTCGTAGATCACGATCGTGTCGTTGAGCGAGTAGCCGATCAGCGTGAGAATCGCCGCGACGATGTTGAGATCGAACTCCATCCCCGTGAGCGCGAACAGGCCGAGCGTCAGGGTCACGTCGTGCGCCAGCGCGAACAGCGCGCCGATACCGAACTGCCATTCGAAGCGCACCCAGATGTAGATCGAGATGCCGACCATGGCGAGCGCGAGCGCGATCATGCCCGAGCGGAACAGCTCGTCCGACACCTTGCCCGACACCGCCCGCGCGGAGCCGATCTCGACCCCCGGGTGGTGTTGCTCGAGCGTCGAGCGCATGTCGCGCACCATCTGCTCGGCGAGGCCGGCCTCGGATGGTTCGGGCAGCTTCATGCGGATGGTGATCTCGTTGGGCTGGCCGACCTGCTGAATGATCGGCTCGCCGTAGCCCAGCGCGTCGATCTCCTCGCGCACTTGCGCCACCGGAGCGGTCTGGTCGGCGAACTCGACGCGGATCGACTGGCCGCCGACGAAGTCGACGCCGAGGTTGAGCCCCTTGGTGAACACCAGCGCCAGGCTCGCGGCCATCAGCAGCAGGCTGACCGCATAGAACGGCACCCGCCAACGCAGGAACTTGATGTTGGTGTTGTCGGGGACGAGCTTGAGGAGTTTCATGTCTCGATCCTACAGCACGAGATCGGTCGGCCGCTTGCGGCGCAGCCAGCCCGCGACCCACATGCGGGTCAGCGTCACGGCGGTGAACACCGAGGTGACGATGCCGATCATGAGCACCACGGCGAAGCCGCGCACGGGGCCCGTGCCGAACATGAACATGATCACCGCAGCGATCACGTTGGTGATGTTGGCGTCGAAGATCGCGCTCGACGATTCCTTGTAGCCCGCCTCGATGGCCTGGACCGCGCGGCGGCCCTTGGCGCGCTCCTCACGGATGCGCTCGTTGATCAGCACGTTGGCGTCGACCGCGGCGCCGACGGTGAGCACCAGGCCGGCGATCCCGGGCAAGGTCAGCGCCGCCATCGGCCCGAGCAGCGCGAGCACGCCGATGATCATCAGCAGGTTCAGGATCAGCGCGGCGTTGGTGTAGAAGCCGAAGCGGCCGTAGGTCACGGCCATGTAGAGCAGGAGCACGCCGAGGCCGACGAGCATCGCGAGAGTGCCCTTCGCGATCGAGTCCGCGCCGAGCTCGGCGCTGATCGAGCTTTCCTCGACCACGGTCAGATCGACCGGCAGCGCACCCGAGCGCAGCGAGATCGCCAGCTGGTTGGCGGTCTCGACCGTGAAGCTGCCCGAGATCCGCGCGGTGCCGCCGATGATCGCACTCTCGATGTTGGGGGCCGAGATCACCTCGCCGTCGAGAATGATCGCGAACGGCTTGCCGACGTTCTCGGTTGTCAGCCGTGCGAAGCGCGCGCCGCCCTGCGGATCGAAGGTGATGTTGACGATCGGCTCGTTGGTCTGCGGATCGAAGCTCTGCTGGGCGTTGGTCAGCGAATCGCCGCGGATGCCGCCGAGCCGGCGGACCGCGATCTGCTGGCCCTCGTAGTCACTGCCCGGCGCGCCGGGCAGGATCTCGCTGCCCGGCGGGGCAATGCCCTGGGCGATGTCGGATTGCAGCGCGTTCTGGTCGACCAGCTTGAACTCGAGCTCGGCGGTCTGTCCGAGCAGGTCCTTGAGCGCCTGCGGGTCCTTGAGCCCGGGCACGTCGACCACGATCCGCTCGTCGCCTTCGCGGATGATCGTCGGCTCGCGTGTGCCGAGCGCGTCGATGCGCTTGCGCACGACCTCGGTGGCGCTGTCCATCGCGTTGTCGATCGCGAGAGCGAGCCCGGCCTGGGTCTGCTCGAGGATGAAGCGGTTGCCATCGACGACCTCGATCGTCCAGTCGCGCTGGCCGGTGAGCCCCGCGCCGGTGGTCAGCGGCTCGAGCAGGTCGCGCGCGGCATCGACCCGGTCGGGCTCTTCGAGGATGAACGAAAGGCGCCCGCCGGCGGTCGAGAAATCACCGATGCGGATGCGCGGCTCGGCGCCGCGCAGCACGGCGCGGACCGATTCCTCCATCGTCTCGAGCCGCTGCCGCCCGACCTGGCGCGGATCGGCCTCGAGCATCAGGTGGCTGCCGCCGGCGAGGTCGAGGCCGAGGTTGACCATCGGGCTCGGCAGCGCTTCGGGCAGGCGCACGCCCGCGAGCGTGAGCAGCGAAGGCACCGCCGCGAGGGCGAAGAACAGCGTCACGCCCCACAGCCAGAGGCGCTTCCAAAGGGGAAAATCGAGCATTCGGACGACCCTGCGCGATCAGTCGTTGGCCGGCGTGCCGCCGGGGGGGACGATATCGCCAAGGGTCGACTTGATCGCCTTGACCCGTACGCCCTGGGCGATCTCGATCTCGGCGTACTGCTCGTCGACCTTGATCACCTTGCCGAGCAGGCCGCCCGCGGTGACGACCTGGTCGCCCTTCTTGACCGCCTCGATCTTGGCCTTGTGCTGCTTCTGCCGCTGCATCTGCGGACGGATGATCAGGAACCAGAAGATCAGCACCATGCCGATGATCGGGAGGAATTGCAGCCACGCAGGCGGCGCGTCTCCGGCGGCGCCGGCGGCTAGGAATTCAAGCATGTTTCAGGCCCATCAGACGGCAAGAGTTGCGAGGATATCGGAAGGGACGAGCGCCATTGCAATGGCACCTCCCCGAACGTGGCGGCCCCGCTAGCAGCAAAGCCGGAGAGTGGCAATCAGCGCACCTGAGACATGCCCTGCGGGGAGCCTTGCGCGAGTGCTTGCCCAGGCGCTTGCCCAACCGCTTGCCATGCCCGAACCGCTTGCCTATAGGCCCGGCCTCCACTGATCGGGACGTAGCGCAGCCTGGTAGCGCATCACACTGGGGGTGTGGGGGTCGGAGGTTCGAATCCTCTCGTCCCGACCAGTGGACTTCAACCCAGATCAGGCCCGGAGCGTTCGCCTCGGCCGATCATTGATCCCGGACCAGCCGAGAGGTCCGATGACCGAGCACCATCCCGTCCGCGGCGCCATGCTGTGCATCGCCTCGCTCGCGCTGTTCGCGTGCATGGACACGACGACCAAGTATCTCACGCAGACGCACGAGGTGCCGCTGATCATCGCGGTGCGCTATCTCGGCAACCTGCTGCTGATGGCCGCTTTCCTCGGGCCGACCCACGGGCGGCAGATGATCCGCACGCAACGCACCGGGCTGGTGTGGGTGCGCGCATTCTGCCTCGCGCTCGCCTCGCTGCTGATCGGGCTCGCGCTCGAACGCATGCCGGTGGCCGAGATGACCGCGATCACCTTCCTCTCGCCGATCCTGCTGGTCGCGGTCGCCGGGCGCGTGCTCGGCGAGCGGGTCGGCTGGGTCGGCTGGGCGGCGACGCTCGGCGGGCTCGCCGGGGTGATGCTGATCGTGCGCCCCGGGAGCGACATCGTCGCCAGCGGCGCGGTGTTCGTGCTCGCCGCGGTGCTGCTCAACCTGGCCTACCAGCTGCTGTCGCGCACGCTCGCCGCGAGCGAGAACACCTTCGCGCTGCTGTTCTACACCGCGCTTGCGGGCTCGGCGCTCTACGGCCTCGCGCTGCCGTGGTTTCTCGAGGACCGGGCGCCGAGCCTGCGCGAGGCGGTGCTGTTCGCCAGCCTCGGGGTCTATGGCGGGGTCGGGCACTTCCTGTTCACCGCCGCCTTCCGCTACGCCCCGGCCTCGCTGATCGCGCCGCTCAACTACGTCCAGCTGTTGTGGGCCGGGCTGCTCGGCTGGCTCGCGTTCGGCTACGTGCCCGACGCGCAGAGCCTGCTCGGCATGGCGATCGTCGCCGCCTCGGGCGTGCTGGTCGCGCTCAAGACGCGGCGGCCGCCGGAGAAGCGGACAGCCTGAACCTCGCGGCTCAGCAGGCGTCGAGCCCTCGCGCCG
>DATDLP010000461.1:0-7820 GCA_036519255.1 Croceibacterium sp. | reverse complement strand
CGGTTGGCAAGGTCGACGAAGCGCTGGCCAAGCTCCCGGGCGTTTCCGGATCCGGTGCCGGCGCGGCGCCGGGTCTCGATACCGATCTGGTGCGCGTGCTCGACCAGGCCGAGCAGGTCGCCGATCGAGCGGGCGACAGCTACGTCACGGTCGAGCGCATGCTGCTGGCGCTGGCGCTGGCGACGACCACTGCGGCGGGGCAGGGGCTCAAGACGGCAGGCGTGACGCCCGAGAAGCTCAACGAGGCGATCGTGGCCTTGCGCGGCGGGCGCGAGGCGCATTCGGCGAGCGCCGAGAACGCCTACGATGCGATGAAGAAGTACGCGCGCGACCTGACCGAGGCTGCGCGCGCGGGCAAGCTCGACCCGGTGATCGGGCGCGACGAGGAAATCCGCCGCACGATCCAGATTCTCGCCCGGCGGACCAAGAACAATCCCGTTCTGATCGGCGAACCGGGCACCGGCAAGACCGCGGTGGTCGAAGGCCTCGCGCTGCGCATCGCCAACCGCGACGTGCCCGACAGCCTCAAGGACCGCAAGCTGATGAGCCTCGACATGGGCTCGCTGATCGCCGGCGCAAAGTACCGCGGCGAGTTCGAGGAGCGGCTCAAGTCGGTGCTCGACGAGGTCAAGGGCGCCGAGGGCGACATCATCCTGTTCATCGACGAGATGCACACGCTGATCGGCGCGGGTGCCTCGGAAGGCTCGATGGACGCCTCGAACCTGCTCAAGCCGGCCTTGGCCCGCGGCGAGCTGCACTGCATCGGCGCCACCACGCTCGACGAGTACCAGAAGTACGTCGAGAAGGACGCGGCGCTGCAGCGCCGCTTCCAGCCGGTGCTGGTCGACGAGCCGAGCGTCGAGGACACCATCTCGATCCTGCGCGGGCTCAAGGAGAAGTACGAGCTGCACCACGGCGTGCGCATCGCCGACGGGGCGATCGTCGCCGCGGCGACGCTCAGCAACCGCTACATCACGGAGCGCTTCCTGCCCGACAAGGCGATCGACCTGATGGACGAGGCGGCGAGCCGGATCCGTATGGAGGTCGAGAGCAAGCCCGAGGAAATCGAGGTGCTCGACCGCCGGATCATCCAGCTCAAGATCGAGGAGTCCGCGCTCGGCAAGGAGAAGGACGCGGCCTCGCAGGAGCGGCTGACCGTGCTGCGCGGCGAGCTGGCCAACCTCGAGCAGCAGGTGGCCGAGCTCAACACCCGCTGGCAGGAAGAACGCGACAAGATCCACGCCGAGGCGAAGATCAACGAGCAGCTCGACGCGGCGCGGGTCGAGCTCGAGAAGGCCCAGCGCGAGGGCGACCTCGCGCGCGCCGGCGAGCTGTCGTACGGCCGGATCCCCGAGCTCGAGAAGCAGCTCGCCGCGGCCAAGCCGCAGGCCGAGAACGCGCTGCTGCGCAAGGAAGTGACCGAGGACGACATCGCGGCCGTGGTGAGCCGCTGGACCGGCGTGCCGGTCGACCGGATGATGGCCGGCGAGCGCGACAAGCTGCTCAAGATGGAAGAGATCATCGGCAAGCGGGTGATCGGCCAGGCCGACGCGATCGAGGCGGTCTCGAAAGCCGTTCGCCGCGCGCGCGCCGGGCTGCAGGACCCGAACCGGCCCTTGGGCTCGTTCCTGTTCCTCGGCCCCACCGGCGTCGGCAAGACCGAGCTGACCAAGGCGCTCGCCGAGTTCCTGTTCGACGACGACACCGCGATGGTGCGCATCGACATGTCCGAGTTCATGGAGAAGCACGCGGTCGCCCGGCTGATCGGCGCGCCTCCGGGCTACGTCGGCTACGAGGAAGGCGGCGTGCTGACCGAGGCGGTGCGCCGCCGGCCGTACCAGGTCGTGCTGTTCGACGAGGTCGAGAAGGCGCACGCCGACGTGTTCAACGTGCTGCTGCAGGTGCTCGACGACGGGCGGCTGACCGACGGACAGGGCCGGGTGGTCAACTTCGCCAACACGCTGATCATCCTGACCAGCAACCTCGGCAGCCAGTTCCTGTCGAACCTCGACGAGGGGCAGACCGTCGAGTCCGTCGAGCCGCAGGTGATGGAGATCGTCCGCGGCCACTTCCGTCCGGAGTTCCTCAACCGGCTCGACGAGGTGATCCTGTTCCACCGCCTCGCCGCCGAGCACATGGCGCCGATCGTCACCATCCAGCTCGCGCGGGTGCAGAAGCTGCTCAAGGACCGCAAGATCGTGCTCGACCTGACCGATGCTGCGAAGCGCTGGCTCGGGCGCGTGGGCTACGATCCGGTTTACGGCGCGCGGCCGCTCAAGCGCGCGGTCCAGCGCTACGTGCAGGACCCGCTGGCCGACAAGCTGCTCGCGGGGGAGATTCCCGACGGCAGCACCGTCAGGATCGACGAGGGCGACGGCGAGCTGCAGATCGCCGTCGGCTGACGCGCGCAAGCATGGCGGTACTTGCCTGCGGGGTGGCAGGTTGGGCATGCGCGATGGGGAGGATTTTTTCCGGCCGATCTCCTAACAGCTGACGATGCACCTGCGCGCGCCCGCCATCCTGCTCGCTGCCCGCCCGCACGGCGAGACCGCGGTCGTCGCGCGGATGCTCACCGAGGAGCACGGCGTGGTCGCCGGCTATGTTGCCGGTGGTCGGGGGAGGAATCTCCGGCCGGTGGTCATCCCCGGCAACATCGTCGAGCTGCAGCTCAGCATGCGCTCCGAGAGCCAGCTTCCGTTCGCCAGGCTCGAGCTGCTCGAAAGCCGCGGCCCGTGGCTCGGCGAGCCGCTCCCGGCGGCGGCGATCGGCTGGTCGTGTGCGCTGACCGCCACTGCTCTGCCCGAGCGGCAGCCTTATCCGAGCCTCTACCGCGCCTTGACGGGCCTGCTCGCAGCGATTTGCCACGCCCCTTCTGCGCGCGGCTGGGCGGCAGGGCTGGCCGGCTACGAGACCCTGCTGCTGCGCGAGCTCGGTTATGGCGGGCGCGGCCGGCTGCTGGGCGATTTCGCCGATGTGCTCGAGGCCATGGATCGGCTCGCGGTACACCTCGATCACTACCTGCTTGCCGACCGGCGCGGCGATGTTATGGCCGCGCGCGCTCGCTTGCGCGAACTTTTGGGACGGATGCTGACATGAAGATTGCGTGCCTCGCCGGTGACGGGATCGGCCCCGAGATCATGGCCGAGGCGCGCCGCGTGCTCGATGTGCTCGAGCTGCCCCAGCTCACGGTGTCGGAAGGCGACGTCGGCGGCGTGGGCTACCACCGTCACGGCCACCCGCTGCCGCCCGAGACGCTCGAGATGGCCAAGGCGGCCGACGCGGTGCTGTTCGGCGCGGTCGGCGATCCTTTGTGCGACGCGCTCGAGCGGCACTTGCGCCCCGAGCAGGCAATTCTCGGGCTGCGCCAGGCGCTCGGCCTGTTCGCCAACTTGCGCCCGGCGACGATGTTTCCCGGGCTCGAGGACCTCTCGGCGCTACGGCCCGAGGTTGCCCGCGCGATCGACCTGCTGATCGTGCGCGAGCTCAACGGCGACGTCTATTTCGGCGAGAAAGCGATCCGCACGCTCGACGACGGCCGCCGCCAAGGCTTCGACTTCATGTCGTACGCCGAGGACGAGGTGCGGCGCATCGCGCATGTCGGGTTCAGGGCCGCGCAAGGCCGCGGGAAGCGGCTGTGCAGCGTCGACAAGGCCAACGTGCTCGAGACCAGCCAGTTGTGGCGCGACGTGGTGATCGAGGTCGCCGCCGGATACCCTGACGTCGCGCTGAGCCACATGTACGTCGACAACGCAGCGATGCAGCTGGTGCGCAATCCCGGCCAGTTCGACGTGGTGGTGACCGGCAACCTGTTCGGCGACATCCTGTCCGACCAGGCCTCGATGTGCGTCGGCTCGATCGGGCTGCTCGCCAGCGCCTCGCTCGGCGAGACGCAGAGCGCGTTCGGCACCAAGGGGCTGTACGAGCCGATCCACGGCTCGGCGCCCGACATCGCCGGGCAGGGCAAGGCCAACCCGATGGCGATGATCCTCAGCCTGGCGATGCTGCTGCGCCACAGCTTTGGCCGCGAGGCCGACGCGGTGCGGATCGAGGCGGCGGTCGCCGCGGCGCTGGCCGACGGGGTCAAGGGCGCCGATCTCGGCGGCAGCGCGGGCACTGCGGAAATCGGGCAGGCCGTCGTTGACCGGCTGTAAACCATAAACCCGATGGTGACGTTTGCCCTTTATCGCCCGGGGGCATGGACATGACCCACACGACGCTCGACGGCGCCGCGCAGGCTGCGGCCCGCCCGCTCGAGCTGGCCGTCGTTCTCCCGACCTACAACGAGCGGCTCAACGTCGCGCCGATGGTGGCGCGGCTCGAAGCCGCGCTCGGCGCGTCGGGCTGGGAAGCGATCTTCGTCGATGACGACAGCCGCGACGGCACCGCCGACGAGGCGCGCCGCATCGCCGCGGCCGACCCGCGCGTGCGCGTGATCCAGCGCATAGGCCGCCGCGGGCTGGCCAGCGCGGCGATCGAAGGCATGTGCGCCACCGCCGCACCGGTGGTCGCGGTGATGGACGCCGACCTGCAGCACGATCCGGCGCTGCTGCCGCAAATGCTCGCCGCGATCCGCTCGGGCGAGTTCGACCTCGCGGTCGCCTCGCGCTTCGCTCCGGGCGCAAGCACCGCGGACTGGAACCGGCCCGACCGCGAGAAGGCCTCGGCGCTGGCCAATTCGCTGGCGCGCAAGGTTACCGGGGTCGAGCTCAGCGATCCGATGAGCGGCTTCTTCATGCTCCGCTCCGAGACGCTGCGGAAGGACGCACACCGCCTCTCGGGCATCGGCTTCAAGATCCTGCTCGACATCCTCGCCACGGTCGACACGCCGCTGCGGGTCAAGGAGTTCCCTCTCAACTTCGCCGCGCGGACCGAAGGCGAAAGCAAACTGGATCGCACCGTGGTGTTCGAGTTCCTCGTAGGGCTGTACGACAAGTGGCTCGGCCGGATCATTCCGACCCGCTTCGCGCTGTTCGGCACGATCGGCGCCGCGGGCGTGGTGGTGCACATGGCGGTGCTGAGCGCGTTCCTCGCGATGTTCGGCGGCAGCTTCGAGCAGCACCTCGTCTCGACCTTCGAGGTCGGCCAGACGCTCGCCGCGCTGGTGGCGATGACTTTCAACTTCGTGCTCAACAATGCGCTGACGTATGCCGACCAGCGCCTGACCGGCCCGTGGCCGCTGCTCAAGGGCTGGCTCAAGTTTGCGCTCACCTGCTCGGTCGGGCTGCTGGCCAATGTCGGGGTCGCCGCGGTGCTCGTGCGCATGGGCTTCCACACCTATCCGGCGGCGCTCGCCGGGATCGTGATCGGCTCGGTGTGGAACTACGCGCTGTCGAGCCGCTTCGTCTGGGGCCGGTTCGGCTAGCGCCAGCTCACGAGCCAAGTGTACCGCAGGAACGCCTGATCGTCATCGAGCGGCGCGGCCGTGAGGACCGGCCAGAAGTACGCGAACAGCCCGCATGCCACCGCCAGCACCCCAAGCGGGACCCACCGCCACCGGCCTCCACGCCGCCACAAGGCGTCGAGCGCGAGCGCAAGGCCGGCCATGAGGAAGCAGCTCGGCACGAAGTAGTGGTAGTAGAACTGCACCGGCTTGGGCGCCACGATCCACATGCCGAAGCTCACCGCGTAGAGCCCGAACACCGCCAGCGCATCCCATCGCCGGCGCCGCACCCCGGCCCAGGCGCACCACAGCATCGCCGGCAGCCCGAGCAGCATCGTCAGCGGATTGCCCACCAGCAGCACCCCGCGCTGCGCACCGTCGATCACCTCGTAGAGGTACCAGATCGCACGCCAGTTGGTCAGCCACTCGTACCACACGCTCATGTAGGTGTGCGGCCGCACCAGCTGTTCCTGCAGCTCGAGCATGTGGCGGTGCCATTCGATCAGCCCCGTCGGCGCGATCGCGCGCTCGGCGTAGAGGAAGTTCGGCCAGTAGCAGGCGGCATAGGTCGCGATCGGCAGCAGTCCGAGCCATAGTCCGGCTTCGAGCAGCGTCATACCCTCGATCGGCGCGCCTTGTCGGGCGGTCAGCACGCGCCAGCGGGCGGAGTGCAGGCGAACCGCGAAGAATGCGAGCCCGGGCAGGATCGCCACCGGTATCGCGTTCCACTTCGCCGCCATCGCGCAGCCCAGCGCTGCGCCGGCCACCGCCAGCCGCCACTGCGCGGTCCTCGGCCTGCGCACCGCACCCGCGCACATCCACAGCGCGACGAGCACGAAGCTGGCCATGAAGATGTCGAGCATGGCGATGCGTGAGTGGATGAACAGATGCGGCGAGGTTGCCAGCAGCAGGCCGAAAGCGAGCGTCGCGAAACGCGAGCCGCTGGCGAACCACAGCGCGCGCATCGCCGCGAACAGCCCGAGCGTGCCGAACAGCAGCGGCATGATCCGCCAGCCGAGCGGCCGGTCGCCGAACAGCGCGATCCCGAGCGCGAGAATCTCCTTGCCGAGCGGCGGATGCTCGGGGTTCGCCGGGTGCGACAGCGCGAGGATCGCGCGCGCCGCGGGCAGGTAGTGCACTTCGTCGAAGAACGGCGTCGACGGCACGGTCAGCCGCACCAGGCACAGGCCGAGGAAGACGAGCGCGGCCAGCACGGTCCAGCCGAGCGGGTCCTTCTCAGGGTGCTTGGGGAGGGCTGCCGCCGGGCTCATCGCCGCGGGCGCTTAGGGAGCGCTCGCGCCGGACGCAAGCACTCGCCGCCCCGCTTTTTCATTGCGCGGCCGGGCGCTGCGGACCTAGAGGCGGCGCACGATGAAGAAGACCACCGGCACCGACCGCTCCGTCACCTCGAAATGGCGCCCGCAGACCCGCGCGGTGCGCGCCGGCACCTGGCGCTCCGAACAGGGCGAGACCAGCGAAGCGCTGTACCTCACCTCGGGCTATGCCTACGACGACGCCGAGACCGCCGCGGCGCGGTTCCGCGGCGAAGACCCGGGGATGACCTACTCGCGGCTGCAGAACCCGACCGTGGCGATGCTCGAGGAGCGGATCGCCTCGCTCGAGGGCGCCGAGGCCTGCCGCGTCCAGTCGAGCGGGATGGCGGCGATGTCGATCGCGCTGCTGTGCCAGCTCAGCGTGGGCGACCACGTGGTCGCCGGCCGCGCCGCGTTCGGCTCGTGCCGCTGGCTGGTCGACAACCTGCTGCCGCGCTTCGGCATCGAATCGACCACGATCGACGCGCGCGACAACCAGGCGTGGGTCGATGCGATCCGGCCGAACACCAAGGTGTTCTTCTTCGAGACTCCGGCCAACCCGACGATGGACATCGTCGACCTCGCGTTCGTCTGCGGCCTCGCGCGCGAGCGCGGGATCACCAGCGTGGTCGACAATGCGTTCGCCACCCCGGCGCTGCAGCGCCCGCTCGAGTTCGGCGCCGACGTCGTCGCCTATTCGGCCACCAAGCTGATGGACGGACAGGGGCGGGTGCTGGCTGGTGCGGTGTGCGGCTCGGCGGCGTTCATCAACGACAAGCTGCTGGCGATGCAGCGTCACACCGGGCCGAATCTGTCGCCGTTCAACGCCTGGGTCGTGCTCAAGGGGCTTGAGACGCTCGACTTGCGCGCGCGCCGCCAGAGCGACAACGCGCTCAAGGTCGGCCGTTTCATCGAAGGGCGCGTGCCGCGGATCAATTTCCCCGCGCTGCCGAGCCACCCGCAGCACAACCTAGCGATGCAGCAGATGGATGCCTGCGGCCCGATCTTCTCGTTCGAGGTCGACGGCGGGAGGGCGCAGGCGCACGCGGTACTCAACGCGCTCGAGCTGATCGACATCTCGAACAACATCGGCGATTCGCGCTCGCTGATGTGCCACAACGCCTCCA
>DATDLP010000460.1:0-8047 GCA_036519255.1 Croceibacterium sp. | reverse complement strand
ATCGCTCAAACGCTCGACGGTGGTCGCCGTGTCGGCTGCGCCGGCAAGGTCGGCGAGCGCGATCAGGAAATGCGCCTCGAGCTTCAGCTCGCGCAGCGCCGTCATCAGGCTCGCTTCGCTGACGTCTTCCGCGCCCGCGCTGGCAGCGATCTCCTTCAGCAGGGAATCAAGCCGCTCGCCGTCTGCGAGGTTGAAACCGTCGTGCGGCAGCCCCTCGGCCTTGAGCCGCGCATTCAGTCCGAGGCGCTCCATCAGCGAGACGGTGATCTGCTCGAGCACGCCGGCGCGAATGCGGCCGAGCACGTAGTCGCCGGTCTGGCGTTCGAGCACGACGCATTCCACGCCTTCGGCGCGCAGCAGGTGGCCAAGAAGCAACCCGGCGGGCCCGGCGCCGATGATACAAACCTGAGTTCTCATGGCTCAGATCGGGTAGTGGCCGGGTTCGGTCTCGAACGTGATCCAGCGCAACTCGGTGAACGCGTCGATCCCGGCCTTGCCGCCGAACCGGCCATGGCCCGAGGCCTTGACCCCGCCGAACGGCATCTGCGGCTCGTCCGATACCGTCGAGGCGTTGATGTGGCAGATGCCCGAATGGATTTGCCGCGCGACCTTGATCCCGCGCGCGGTGTCGCGGGTGAAGACGGCCGACGACAGCCCATATTCGGTGTCGTTGGCGAGCTCGATCGCGTGCGCTTCGTCGCGCGCGCGGATGATGCCGACGACCGGCCCGAAGCTCTCGTCGCGGAACAGCTTCATGTCCGGGGTGACCTTGTCGACCAGGTGCGCCGGCATCAGCACATTCTGCGTCGTCTCCCCCCCTGTGAGCAGCTCTGCGCCCTTGCCGACCGCATCGTCCACCAGAGCGAGGCAATGGTCGACGGTCTTGCGGTCGACGACCGCACCGAGCGGAGTCTTGCCCTCGCGCGGATCGCCAACCGGCATCGTGCCGACCTTGGCCTTGAACTTCGCGGCGAACTCGTCGGCCACCGACTCGACGACGATGATCCGCTCGGTCGACATGCAGATCTGTCCCTGGTTCATGTAGGCCCCGAACGCCGCCGCCTTGACCGCTTCGTCGAGGTCGGCATCGTCGAGCACCAGCATCGGCGCCTTGCCGCCGAGCTCGAGCAGCACCGGCTTCAGGTGCTCCGCGGCGCGCCTGGCGATGATCCGGCCCACACCGGTCGAGCCGGTGAAATTGATTCGCTTGACCTCGGGCGCGTCGATCAGCGCACCAACCACCTCCCCTGCATCGGCCGGCGCGTTGGTCACGACATTGACCACCCCCTCGGGGAAGCCGGCTTCCGCAAACGCCTCGATGATCAGTTCGTGCGTGCGCGGGCAGGTTTCCGACGCCTTGAGGATCACCGAGTTGCCGCAGGCGAGCGGCACAGCGATTGCGCGCACGCCGAGGATTATCGGCGCATTCCACGGCGCGATGCCGAGAATCACTCCGACCGGCTCGCGGAGCGCCATCGCAACCGTGCCATGGTGATCAGAGGGAATGACCTCGCCCTGGATCTGGGTGGTGATCGCTGCGGCCTCGCGAACCATGCCCGCTGCGAGCATCAGGTTGAACATCGCCCAGCCGGCGGTGGCACCGATCTCGCCCATCATCGCCGCGACAAAATCGTCCTTGCGCGCCTCGAGCGCCGCGGCGGCCTTCGTCAGCACGGCGCGACGGGCGTTGGGGCCGAGCTGCGACCAGGCAGCAAAACCTTGCTGTGCCTTCGCGGCGATCGCCGGCATGTCGCCGGGCTGCATCGCCTCCGCTTCGGACGCGACTTGGCCCGTCACCGGGTTGGTGCGGGAAAACTTGGCCACAAACCTCTCCTCTCATTGTCGGCGCCAGCCCCTGGCCGGCGCCCCTTACGGCTCAGAACTCGGCCGCTACCTGCACATACCAGCTTTGCGGCCGCGCGTAGATGCGTTCCGCATAGCCGAGCGTCGCCAGCGAGGCGTTGCCCTGGATCAAATACTCCTCGTCGAACAGGTTGATCACGCCTGCCGTCACCGACCAGGTGTCGTTGATGCCCAGTTCGATCGACGCGTTGCCGACGAAATAGCCGTCTTCCTCGATCTCCGGCACGCTCCCGGTGATGAACACGACCTTCGAGGTGTAGCTGCCGTCGAAGCGCGGTGTCAGCGTGAAACCTTCCGACAGCGCGAACTCGTAGCCGATCGCAAAATTGCCCTGGAAACCCGGCGTAAGCGGCAGGTCGTCCCCGGGGGCGACCGTGGCCGACGCGCCGGGCACCGGCGTGATCGAGAGAATGTCGTCGTCGAGAATGCTCATGCCGGCGTCGAACGAGAAGCCCCTACGGGGATGATAGCCGATCTCGGCCTCGAACCCCTGGATGCGCGCCTCGCCGGCGTTGAACAGCAGCGGGACGACACCCTGGCGGAAGATGAGCTGAATGTCGTCGTAGTTGGCCCGGAACGCCGCGAGGTTCAGGGTCGCGTCGCCGAAATCCATCTTCGCACCGGCCTCGAAGCTCTCGACAGACTCCTCGTCGAACCCGACCGGTACGTGACCTGGCGGCGCTGCGTTGTAGCGGGTGTTGAACCCGCCCGACTTGAAGCTCGTCGAATAGGACACGTACCCGTTCAGCCAGTCGTTGAACTCGTAGCGTGCGCTGGCGGAGCCGGTCAGATGCGAGAAAGTGTCCTCGAACGGGCGGCTATAGATGAACAGCGGCCCGCCCTCGGGGATGGCCAGCGTAGGCAGCGGATTGGGATCGGGCAGGGTCGCCGGGAACAGGTTCATGACCGTGCCCTGATAGGCCTTTTGGTCCTCGGTGTAGCGCAGGCCACCATTGAACTCGAGACCGTCCAGCGGCTCGACCGATACCTCGCCGAAGGCAGCCAGCGAACGGGTCTCGAGGTTGGAAAGCTGCAGGTCGCGCGAGCCGGGCCCACCGGCGAGCAGCGAGGTGATGACGGGGGGTGACGGCGGGAACGCGAGCGGCACCGTTGCCCGCTCGAACGTGTCCTCCTTGAAGTAGTAGCCGCCGAGAATCGCGCTGACGATGCCGCGCTGATACTGCAGCTGCAGCTCCTCGCTGAACTGCTCGGAATCACCCCCGACATCGGTTGTGATCATCACGAACGGCGTGTTGTCGGCGTCGCGGATGCCGCGCGATTCGGTCGAGCGGTAGGCAGTGATGCTTTTCAGGGTGAGGTAGTCGGAGACCTCGTAACGCGCGGTGCCCGAGACGCCCCAGATCTCTGAGGTGCTCGTCACCGCGGCGGTGCCGCCGTTGACGAAGTTGCCGCGCGCCTGGAAGTCGTTCGCGCAACGGGTATCGTTGATCTGCGGGACATTGGGCGCGCCGAAGCGGGGATCGCCCGGCCTGAGCGGCGCGAACGGAATCGTCGCGCCCGGGCAGCCGGCGGCCACACTGACGATCGCGGCCACCGGGGCGGTCTCGTTGATCCCGGCAAAGGTGAAAGGCGCCCCGTTCTCGTCGCGGTTGGTGTAGTCGGCGCGGAGCTGGAGCTCGAAGCTCGGCGATGGTTCCCAGCGGAACGCACCGTTGAGCGTGAGCACGTCCTCGTTGCCGAGATCGAGGCCGTCGAATGCGCGGATGACGTAGCCGTCGCGCTTGCGGAAGCCGCCGGAGACCCGTGCCGCGGCGGTTTCACCCACCGGGAGGTTAAGCGCCGCGAATCCTTCGATCAGATCGTCGCTGCCGGCCCTCACGCGGGCTTGCCCCGAGAACTCGCCGAACTCCGGCTCGCGCGTGCGGACCAGAATGGCGCCACCGATCGTGTTGCGGCCGAACAACGTCCCCTGCGGTCCGCGCAGCACCTCGACGCTGCCGATGTCGCCGAACTCGATCGTGCTGCCGACCGCGCGGCCGACGTAGACTTCGTCGACGTAGACGCCGACGCCGGGATCGACCGCCGCGGTCGGATCCAGCTGACCGACGCCGCGGATGAACGCCACCGCGGACGAGCTGTTGCCCGACAGCTGGCCGGCGGGCTTGAACTGCAGGCTCGGCGTGATCCGCTCGAGGTCCTGGGTCTGATGGATCTGCCGCTCGGCGAGCGTCTCGGCGCTGAAGACCGATATCGCCACGGGGGTTTCCTGGAGCGACTCCTCGCGCCGGCGCGCGGTAACCAGGATAGCATTGCCCTGATCGGCCTCGCTTGACGCCGCTTGGGTCTCGGAGGGCGGATTGTCCTGGGCCCACGCTGGTGCGCCGAGACCGATCAACAGAGCGCCCAGCAGGTTTGCACTGCCATTCAGCAGGTAGTGGCGGTTCCGTCGCCGTGCGCGACGGCTCGCTTGCAAAGTCATGATCCTCTCCTCCCAGAGAACAAGCAGTGCGGTCTGCTCATGGGCATATTTGTTATCGACGATAACGGTTAAGTGCAATAACAGTTTGACTTGTGCTGCCCCGCGACACGCGGCATGCAGGCATGAATGGACAAACCCGAACTCCACGATCCGCTCTCGGGCGTAAGGCACCGGGCGCCCGCACTCGGCGAAACCGCGGTCGATCTTGGCCTGCTGACCGATCTCACCGGGTTCTCGGTCAAGCTCGTCTGGATCCTCGGGCATGGCCTGCTGAGCCGGGAGTTCGGCGAGACGGGGATAACCCCGCATCGCTATTCGATGCTCGAGGTGATCGGCCGAAACCCGGGGCTCCAGCAGACACAACTCGCCGCGGCGCTAGCGCTGACCCGTCCGGCCACGACACTGGCGGTCGATTTCTGGGAAGAGCGCGGCTGTGTCGAGCGCCACACGATCGCCGGCGACCGGCGGTCGTTCGGGGTCTACCCGACGCTGCACGGAGAGAAGGAATTGAAGCGGTTGCGAGCGCTGGTTCGCAAGGCCGACGAGGCCCTTACGGCCGGATTGAGCGAGGACGAGACCGCCGAGCTACGGCGGCTGTTGAAGAAGATTCATCGCTAGCGCGGTTCCCAGCGCCTTCGAGAGAAGAGGCCCGGGTGGAGAGGAGAACAAGGTCATGAAGGGTCTGCCAAGGACTCGGCGCGTTTTCGGCCCGTTGGCAGGGCTCGCGCTGCTTTCGCTGGCTTCGTCGGTGGTAGCCCAGCAACAAGCGCCAGCCGATCGCGAGGCGTTCCGGCGCGCGCAGGAGGAGTTCAATAGAGTCCCCAACACGCCGGGCGACGGGCCCTATCCGGCGACGCTGGAAACCGACCCCGGCTTGCCCGGCCACGTGATCTACCGCCCGGCGGACCTCGCGCCGTTCGCGGGCGGGGCGCTGCCGATCGTCGTCTGGGGCAACGGCGCCTGCGTCGATGACGGAACCGCCCACCGCCTGCACCTCGCCGAGATCGCCTCGTACGGATATCTGGTGATCGCGGCGGGCGGCTGGCGCAGCGGCCCCGGCGCTACCGAACCCCGCCCCGCGCAAACCGCTGCGGCGAGCGGCGGGCTCGCGCCGGCAGCGACTTCGGCGGCCGACGTGCGCGCGGGGATCGACTGGGCCGTCGCCGAGGCCCGGCGGCAAGGCAGCAAGTACGAGGGCAAGGTGGCAACGGGAGCGATCGCCGTCGCCGGCCATTCGTGCGGCGGCCTGCAGGCGATCGAGATCGCCGCCGACCCGCGCATCACGACCGTGCTGGTGCACAACAGCGGCGTGTTCAACGACAGCGCCAGCCCGATCCCGGGAATCAGCGCAACCAAGGCGATGCTCGAGTGCATCCACACGCCGATCATCTACATTCTCGGCGGCCCGACCGACATGGCCTACCCCAACGGCACCGACGACTTCGCCCGCCTGACAGGGGTACCCGCGGTGCTGGCCAACCTGCCCGTGGGCCACGGCGGGACGTTCTCCGAACCGATGGGCGGCGCGGTCGCGCATGTCGCAGTCGACTGGCTCGAGTGGCAGCTCAAGGGCGACAAGGTCGCATCCCGCACGTTCGTCGGCGAGAACTGCCGACTGTGCGCCGGCACCGACTGGTCGATCGAGCGCAAGGGGCTGTAAAGCCTGCACTCGCCCTTGAAGCTACCACGGCACCGTCATCGCTACGCGATGCTCGACATCCTCCGCCTTTTCGCGGTGCATACCCGAGAAGCTGAATGGCCCCGGGGCCGGACGGCGCTAACTCGCGGGCGCCAGCATGCCGTGCATTCCGAGCCAGCGCACGAAGGCATCGAACCAGCCGGTGCTCGTGGTTTCCTTCGGGTACATGCCGAAGCCGTGCCCGCCCTGCTCGTAGTAGTGGAACTCGACCGGTCGCTTCGCGGCGCGCCAGCTCTCGATCAGGCCGAACCCGGTGTTGGGAAACAGCGGATCGTCGACGGCCAGCGCGACGAATAGCGGCGGTGCGTCGGCCGGCACAGTCACCTGCCCCAACGGCCCGTAGATGTCCCCGAGGAATGCGGGCCTGGCGTCCCCCCCGGCAAGCGCGGTCGTCATCGTCAGCATCGCCCCGGCCGAGAACCCGACCATACCGATGCGGTCGGGATCGACACGCCACTCCGCGCTCCGAGCGCGGACCAGCGCGAACGCGGCGCGCGCGTCGGCGATCTGCGGCGCCAGGCCCGCCGCCGCCGCATCGGGCGACGGCCGCGGTGGTGGGGCCGAACTGGCCGGCCGCTGGAACTCGGCCAGGTCGCTCGGAGTCTGGTTGAGCCGGTACTTGAGCACGAATGCGGATACCCCCCGCGCGGCCAGCGCGCGGGCGACTTCGGACCCCTCGTTCTCCATCGACAGCGTACGGAAGCCGCCGCCCGGAGCGACGATCACCGCGGCTCCGGTCGCCTTCGCGGGATCGGCCAGATATGGCGTCAGCGTCGCGATCGTGACGTTGCGGGCGAATGCGCTGCCGTACTGCCGGTGCCACGATTCCGGTACCGTCGCGCCCGGCAACGGGCCCGTCCCGAGCACGATCGCGTCAGCCTGCGCAGGCGTGACAATCGGCGTCATCGTGTCGTCCTGAGCGATCGCCGGCACCGCGAGGAGGGAGCCGGCGACCGCGACGCTCGCGACCCGAACGATAGTCCACATGCTGCTCATGACAGGCTCCCCTTCAATGGTGCTGCCTCACTGGGGCAGTGGCACGGTCACCCCGGCGTCGGTCTGCACGACCGGCTTCATGGTGCCGTCCGGGTTGTATTCGAGGCGCTCGACGGTCACCGCCCGGCGGCCGATCGCGCCGCTCTGGTCGCCGATGGCGAGCGTCGCGTTGTGCAGGAACAGGTACCAGTCGCCCTTGAACTGCACGATGCCTGGGTGGATCGTGAAGCTGTACTTGCCGGATCCGGTCAGCTCGCCGCGATGGGTCCACGGTCCCTCGAGCGATGGCGCTGTCGCATAGGAGACCTTTTCGTCGCGGTGGGTGGCGCGGTCGAGGGAGGCGTAGGTCAGGTAGTAGAGGTCGCCGCGCTGGTGCAGCCACGGGCCTTCCTCGAAGTGCGGCGGGGTGATCTCGGTGATCGGTCCGTCGATCTCGATCATGTTGGGCTTGAGCCGGGCGATGTAGCACTGGCGGTTGCCCCAGGCGATCCAGGTGGTGCCGTCGCCATCGGTGAACACCGTCGGATCGATGTCCTCCCAGCTGTGCGTCCCCTTCGGGGTCATTGCGTTGGTGACGAGCGCGGAGCCTTTGGCGTCGACGAACGGACCCGTGGGGCTGTCGGACACGGCGACCGCGATCGCCTTCCCGGGGTGCGTGCCGTCGTGCTCGACCGCGGCGTAGAACCAGAAGCGGCCGTCCTTCTCGATCATCTGCGAGGCCCAGGCGTCCTGCTTGGCCCATTTGAAGTCGGCCACGCGCATGATCGGCCCGTGATCGGTCCAGGTGCGCATGTCCGTCGTCGAATAGGCGAGCCACTCGCGCATGTTGAACATCTCGTCGCGCTGCGCCTCGTCGTGGCCGGTGTAGAGGTAGAGCCGGTCGCCGACGACGAGCGGCGCGGGGTCGGCGGTGAACTTGTCGCGGAAAAGAGGATTCGACCCGGGCGCGGGGTTCGTTTGCGCGTCGCTTGTGGCCGGCAGCATCGCCAGTGCCAGCAGGAACGTCGACATCAAGCGCGTGGCGCGCGTTGTTGGGTTTTCCATTGCTG
>DATDLP010000459.1:0-22444 GCA_036519255.1 Croceibacterium sp. | reverse complement strand
CAACTGCGCCTCGTCGCCCGAGTTGACCCCGCCTTGCGCCGCCTTGTTGCGCGCCTCGATCACCGCATCGAGCGTCTCGCGCTCGTGCGTCGCGTAGCCGCGCACGGTCTCGACGAGGTTGGGCACGAGGTCGTGCCGCTGGCGCAGCTGCGCGTCGATGTCGGCAACGCCCTGGTTGACGTTCTGCCGCAGCCTGACGAGGCTGTTGTAAATACCGATCACCACGATCGCGAGGACGATCGCAACCCCGACCAGCACCCATTCCATCGCCCTGCCCCTCCGGTTGCCACGCGCCTGACCGGCGCTATCAAAGCGCAATGGGGGGCCGGTGGCAATGATCGAAAGACCCGACGTCGACACGCTGCTCGCAGGGCCACTCGGCGAGTGGCTCGAGCGGCAGGTGCAGGTTCGCGAGGAAGCGCGCCGCAAGTCGGATCGGCGCTACGCGATCGGTGCGGCAATAGTGCTCCCCTTGCTGGCCGCGCTATGGCTGTGGCTCGGTGCCGATTGGGGGTTCGAGTTCAAGATCATCGCCAGCCTGGTCGTCGCAGGCGCCGCGGCCGCGTGGGGATACGCGCCGCGTGCCAAGGCGATCAAGGAGACCAAGCGCGGGATCAACAGCGCGATCGCCGGGTCGCTCGGGCTGACGTACGAGATGGAGTTCGAGCCCGGCAACGGCTTCGACCTCGCACGCCGCTACGCGCTCGTGCCGAGCTTCGACCGCTCGAATTTCGAGGACCGCTGGAGCGGCCCGCTCGGCACCCGTGCGTTCACGCTGCACGAGGCGCATCTCGAGGAGGAGCGCGGCAGTGGCAAGAATCGGCGCCACGTCACCGTGTTCCGCGGCGCGATCCTGACGATCGCGTTCGACCGCCGGTTCCACGGCACCACCAAGGTCGAGCGCGCGGGCAAGCACCGCGCGTTCTTCGGCGGGGCGAAGGATTCGATCAAGCTCGACGGCAAGCAGCTCGACTACGTCGACATGGTCCACCCCGAGTTCGCCGACCTGTTCTCGGTGTGGTCGGACGACCAGGTCGAGGCGCGCTATCTCGTCCACCCGGTCTACGTCGAGCGCGTGCTGGCGGTCGAGCAGGCGTTCCAGGGCAAGGACGTGCGCACGCTGTTCAGCGGCGGCGAACTGGTGATCGTGATCGAGAGCGAGGACATGTTCGAAAGCGGCTCGATGCACGCCAGCGAGGACCGCGCACGCGTGCAGCGCTGCGTCGACCAGTTCATGACGCTGGTCGGGCTGTGCGAGGCGCTCAACGAGCCGGCGCGGTAGCGGCCGCTTGCAGTGGTCGAAAGGACTGCGAAGGCACCGCTGGAAAACGGCCCGGTACCTTGAGGAATGAGCGTCCGACGGGGCTGAGGTGTCCGGATGAGAATCGCTATCGCAGCCTTCGGGCGAACACGTGCGAGGTCATGTCGAAGCCTTCGCGTTCGAAGAAGCGGTGAGCGGATTCGTTCTCCAAGCCACTCTCAAGGAATATCCAGTCGACGCCGTCGGCCGCCCGCACGCGCTCTTCGGCCAGCTTCACCAGGTGGGCACCGATCCCATGCGAGCGCAATTCGGGATCGACGGCCATATCTTCGATCACGGCATACTTGAGCCGATCGCTTTCCTGCCATCCGAGGATCAGAAAGCCGCGCACTTTCCCGTCCACGTCACGCCCGACGACCATGTCCCGCCCGCCCGGATCGGCGAAGTCCTCGGCGTAGAGTTCTACCAAGCTGTCCGCCCACCGCTTCCCGTCCGGGCTCAGGCCAGTCTGAATCTCGCCGTGGCTGATGTAGGCCGGTTCCCGGCCGATCACGGCACCGGCAAATGTCGCTGCATCCCGGGCGTCCTCCGGATCGTTCCAAGCGAACTGAATGTCGATCATAAACCGGCCCCGCAGACCACGCCGTCAATTCGGCGGCGAAGAAACATAGGTTGGCCGCTTCAGCCTGAGCGCCCGTCGGCGAAGCTGGCCAAACCATCTACTAGCCTGACCCAGCCATCCAAACGGGGCATTCGGCGGCGTCAGCCATCTCGCTATCACCGGGCAAGCGATCACCCAACCCACGTGTTCGTAGAATTCCCTGCGGAGAAGATCCACCGGCCCGCCGACAGGGCCCGGTCGGCCCAGCAACTGGGGGTCTTCGATCGCCATGACGTCGGCGTGCTTGTTCCACAGCGCGATCCCGCCGTCGAATATGTCCTGCAGTTCCTTGGTGTAGTTGTCCCGATATTTCTTTTCCCACTGCTCGCGGAAGTAACCCACCTCCAAGACTTCGTAGAACCATGCGACCCAGCTAGCGTAGATTTCCTTATCGATGATCTTGGCGTTCCTGAACCGACTGGCAACCTCGAAGAGGTTCAGACATTGATAGTAATACTGGTCAACCTCTTCTCTAAGGATATCCACTTTAATGCGTTTGAAGTTATCTTCGGTAACTGACCAATAAAGAGAATACGCCTTCTCCGCTTTGTACTTGAATATATCGATCGATGCGATTTCGAGCTGCATATAGGCCTGAGATCGCTCGACCCGCAGCGCCTGCCTGGCCGCGGGGCGGCTAACGAGGACGTAGCCAAAGATACCAGCCAGCAGGGCCAGCAGGATGTTTATCGCATTGACCGTGCTGTTCGACAGGCCATTTTGCAGAAGCCGCTCAAGCCAGCTCTCGATCACTTCTCCCCCCCCCCAACAATCCGGATCGACTAGTCGAACAGCTTCGCCCCCCTGCGCGGGGCGCGGTCCTTCCAGTAGCCGCGGTGGTACGCGTCGCTGGCCAGCAGCGGGATCACCGAGCCGGCTTCGGCGAACACCATCTGCTCGATGCCGGTGTTGACCTTGCCCCAGCTCGCGGCCTCCTGCAGCGTCGACGACGAGCAGGCGCCGTCGCGCACGTCGGCGACGGTGATCTGCACTGCGTACTTGTGCACCTCGACGTCGTCGTGACCGAGGATCTCGGCGCAGACCACGGTGTCCTGGATGAAGTTCTTCGGCACGCCGCCGCCGACCATCAGCAGGCCGCTGGTGCCGCCCTTGATCTTGATCTCGGTCAGCTCGCGGAAGTCGGCGATCGAGTCGATCGTCAGGTAGGGCTTGCCCGCCTTCATCGCGTCGACCTGGTGCTTGACCAGCCCGAAGCCGGCCGAGCTGTCGGTGAACGCCGGGCAGAAGATCGGCACGTCGTGCTCGTAGGCGAGCTTGACGAGGCTGTTCTCCTTCTTGCCGTGCTCGACGAGGTACTTGCCCATCTCGCGGATGAACGCGCGGCTCGAATAAGCCGCGGGCTCGAGCGTCTCGGCGATCTCGAAGATCGTGTGGTCGACGTTCTGGAGGTCTTCCTCGTCGATGTAGGTGTCGTAGATGCGGTCGATGTAGAGCGAGCGCAGCGTGTCGTCGTCGGGGATCTCCAGCGCTTGGTAGTGCTTGTGGCCGAGACCCTCGAAGAAATCCATGTCGACGATGGTCGCGCCGGTGGCGACGATGCCGTCGACCATGTTGTTGCGCACGAGCTCGGCATAGGCGTCCATGCACCCGCCGGCGCTGGTCGAGCCGGCGATGACGAGGAAGATCGTGCAATCCTCGTCGGCCAGCATGTCGTTGTAGATGCGCGTCGCGCGGGCGAGGTCGCGGCTGGTGAAGCTCATCTTGCCCATCGCGTCGATGATCGGACGCGCGTCGAAGCTCTTGATGTCGATGTGCTCGACCTCGGTCGACAGCAGCTCGGCCTTGCGGTTGCTCGTGGGGGCGTCGGTCATGAAGAGTCCTCCGGTCTGCAAACGGGCGGCCGCACAGCGGGGTTCCCCGTAAAAAGTCGCGCCCGATAGAGGCTGGAGACGCCCGAGTAAATATGCGACGTGGCGCCCCCATGACAATGCGGGAACCGACACGCGACGGCGTGCTGCGCGCCGCGGCCAAGATCGCGGCGCTGCTGCCACCGACGCCACTGTTGCCGTTCGAGATCGGCGGCGTGACCGTGTGGGCGAAAGCCGAGTGCCTGCAGCCGATCGGTGCGTTCAAGATCCGCGGGGCGTGGCACCGGCTGAGCGACCTCTCCGCGGAGGAGCGGGCGCGCGGCGTGGTCGGCGTGTCGAGCGGCAACCATGCGCAGGGCGTCGCCTGGGCCGCGCGCGCGCTCGGCATCGCGGCTACGATCGTGATGCCGCGCGACGCGCCGGTCGTGAAGCTCGAGCGTACGCGCGCGCTCGGGGCGGACGTCGTGCTGTACGACCGCGCTAGCGAGGACCGCGACGCGGTGGCCGCCGAGTTGGTCGAGGAGCGTGGTGCGACGCTGGTGCATGCCTACGCCGACGCCTGGGTAATCGAGGGCCAGGGCACCGCGGGGATCGAGCTTGCGGCGCAGTTGGAGCGCCACGCGGGCGGGTCACCGACGCGCGTGGTCGCGCCGTGCGGCGGCGGTGGGCTCACCGCGGGTCTGGCCCTCGCCTGCCCGGATGCGGAGATCGTGCCGGTCGAGCCCGAAGGGTGGGACGACGTGCGCCGCAGCCTCGAGGCCGGCGAAATCCAGACAGTCGGCCCAAACCCGCCTCCGACCGCATGCGACGCGTTGCAGACGCTCGCCACGCGGCCAGTCAACTTTGCAGTGTTGAGCAGGCGCTGCCGCTACGGCCTCAGCGTCAGCGAGGCCGAAGTCGCCGCGGCGCAGCGTTTCGCCTTCGCCAACCTGAGGCTCGTGCTCGAACCGGGCGGCGCCGCGGCGCTCGCGGCCGCGCTCGCGGGCAAAGTGCCTGTCGATGGGCGCACCGCGATCGTGCTGTCGGGCGGCAATGTCGACACGGCGCGCTTTGCTGCCGTCCTCGCGGCAAATTAGGTTGCAATTGACAATCTAATCTGTCCGCCGCACCTTCCTCTGCGTTCGAGGGGGAGGACTCGCATGGTGGGAATGGACATCCTGCAGCCCGCGGTAGTGCTGGCGGCGTGGACGATGGTGATGTGGACGTGGATGTACGTCACCCGCATCCCGGCGATGGTCGCGCTCAAGGTAGACCCCGACAGCCTCGCGCGCGACCCGGAGGCCAAGCTCGACAAGCTGCTACCGCCGCAGGTGCAGTGGAAGGCGCACAACTACAACCACCTGCACGAGGCGCCGACCGTGTTCTACGCGGTGGCGATCATGCTGGCGATCACCAGACAGGGAGATGGCACGAGCGCGCTGCTCGGCTGGGCCTACGTCGGCTTGCGGGTGGTGCACTCGCTGGTGCAGGCAACGCTCAATCGGGTGACGCTGCGTTTCGCGATATTCGTCGGATCGAGCCTGGTTCTGATCGTGCTGATCGCCCACGCCGCAGTCGCGGTGTTCTGATCGGGCGCGCCGGACAAGACAAGGGCCGCCGGCGCATCCGCCGGCAGCCCTTGTCGTTCGGCCTAACTCGCCGCAGCGCCGTTACGGGCTGGTCGGCAGATTGTCTTCTTCGTCGTTGTTGTTGACCCCGAGCAACACGAGGACCAGGATGCCGAGGCCAAGCGCCCCAAGCCACCAGTGTACCGAATTCTCGCCCTGGAGATCTTCGCCGGCCACGCTCGAACCCGTGCGCGCCACCGGCGCGGCCTGTGCAACGGTGCTTCCCAGGACCATGGCTGCAGCGGCAGTGCTGACGATAAACTTACGCATCTTCATCTCCAGGCCGTTGTTTCGCGAGGCGTTCTAAGCACATCGAAGCACGTTGCAAGGGCGTTTCTGCCCCGTTTTCCGCCTCTTGGTACCATCCCGCCGGTCAGCGAACAGCCGCTACGCGGCAAAGTTCCGCCGGGCAAGAGGATTCGCGCGCTTCGATGCGCGCTGTTGCACGAATGATACACGAAATGGCCCACGTTCTTGCCGGTTCGAACTCAACCGGCTCGCGCCGGCAAGCCCGGCCGACACTGCTCGGGCGCCTGCACGGCCGGCCGTGTGGCCATCCGCTCGAGCCACGCCAAGACCCGCGGCGAACGTTCGGAGTTGCAGACCTCGCGCGTCAGTCAGGGCAGCCCCGCGAAGGTGACACGGTGTTGACGACCGTGACAGGGTACAGGGCAGGAATGTCCGGTATCGCGCAGCCCCGGGGCGATTGCGGCCGAAGGTGACAGGGCGTTGACGAGTCCAACAGGATCCTGCGCAGAGACTCCGGCAGCGCGGCGATGAACGCCCGGTCGACGGCCTCGCGCGCCTCACGCAGCGCATCGTCCCATCCTGCGGCAAAGGCCCGATCGCGTGCCTGCAAGCGATAGGCCGATTGCCGCGACAGCCCGACTACCGCGCAAGCGAGCTTCACGTTGGCCGTCGCCGTCAGGCAATCGAGAAATCCGGCCCGGCGTGCGTGGGTCCAGCCATCGCGCCGGGTTGGATGGGTTGAGCCGATTCCGATCTGTTGCATGATTCGCGCCTCCTGCGAGAACAAAACGCGAATCGGCTCAATATACATCCGGGCCGAAGTAGGAAAACGATAAACGCGCCGCCCATGCCGGGCCTCGTGTGCTGCCAACCGCGCCGCAAGGGCCCGTTTCTTAACCGGTTGCGGCGATAACGCCGCGATATGGGCAGCAGGCTCTACGGACTCGACGCGCTACGCGGCCTGGCGGCGGCGCTGCTGGCGTTCGTGTACCACCTCTATTTCGTGCTCGGCGTGCGCCACTCCGGCCCGCTCGACGGAATGCCGGGGTTCACGCTGCTGCACCAGTACGGCTCGGTGCTGGTGGATCTGTTCTTCGTCATCTCCGGCTTCATCTTCAGCCACGTCTACCTGTCCGCGGGCAAGGCCAACACCTCGGGCTGGCGTTTCGCCACGGCCCGGTTTGCCCGGCTCTATCCGCTACATCTGGCGACGTTGCTGCTCGTCGCGGGGCTCGGTCTTCTCGGACGCCCGGCGGACTACTACGGGCATGACGACGCGTGGCACTTCGCGCTCCATCTGCTGATGCTGCAGGAGAGCGGCCTCGACCAGGGCCTCAGCTTCAACATACCGGCGTGGTCGATCGCGGTGGAGGTGTACTGCTACGCGCTGTTCTTCGTGCTGGCCGCCCGGTATCCGAAGCTGCTCCTGCCGGCGTCCGCGGCGCTGCTTGTGATCGGCCTGGCCGCGACTTTCGACGAGGATGCGGTTCTCGTCGGCCGGGGGCTGTGCGGCTTCTTCACCGGGGTGATCGCCTTCCGCTTCCGGTCGGTTTCGGCCGGGCTCGCGCTGGCCCTGATCGCGGCGGGGATCTGCCTCGCGCCGCTCGTTCCGCGGCCGTCGCTCGGGGCGATGCTGTCGCTGACGGCGTGGGTAGGACTGGTGCTGCTCGGCGCGCGGGTCGGCGAGATACGCTTTCGCCCCCTGCTGTGGCTCGGCGACCGCAGCTATTCGATCTACCTGCTCCACGCGCCTGTCTATTACGCGATCAACATCCTCGCCTTCCACGGCGAGCCCGTGCCGGTGGCGTGGTGGCCGGCAATCGGCGTGATCGCGCCCGTCTGCGTCTTGCTGGTCGCCGAAGCGAGCTATGTCTGGTTCGAGACCCCGCTGCGCCGGCGGCTGAAGCGCTTGCCCCCGCCACGCGCGCTGCCGGCGCTGCCCAATCGCTTCCGGAAGCTCTTGAACCCCGGCTGAGCCTGGCGCCCCCCCCGCCCGGATCGGAGTGGTACGACGCGCTCGTTTCCCCCGGGCCTCGACCTGCCCGATCAGATCGTGGCGGATCGCGCCAACGGCGCCGGCGGCGCTGCGGCAGTGACTTCCGCCGCGCGCCGGGCCATACCCGGCCCCGGGAAAACAGGGAGGCCCAATGCCGCACGATTTTTCGCTCGACCGCCGAAGCCTGCTCGGCGTGGGACTGGCGCTTTCGACCACCGCGGTGCTGCCCGCGCGCGCCGCCGAGGTCACGCCGCGCATCAGGCGGCTCGCGCCCGGGCTCGACCGGATCGTCGACGTGAATGCGCCGATCGAGACGATCGCCACCGGCATCCAGTGGGCCGAAGGGCCGGTCTGGGTGCCGAAGGGCGAGTTCCTGCTGTTCTCCGATCCGCCGGCGAACGTGATGCGCAAATGGTGTCGCAAGGACGGGTTGCGTGAGTTCCTGCGGCCTTCGGGGCTGGCCAACCCCGATCCCAGGCAGATCCGCGAGGCGGGCTCGAACGGGCTGGCGCTCGATCATCAGGGAAGGCTGATCATCGCCGACAGCGGGAACCGCGCGGTGGTCCGCTACGACCTCGAGAACAAGACGCGCACCACGCTGGCCGACCGCTACCAGGGGCAGCGGTTCAGCAGCGTCAACGACGTGCACGTGGCCAAGAACGGCGCGATCTGGTTCACCGACCCGCCTTACGGGCTGGTAGACGGCGACACCTCGCCGCTCAAGGAAGCCCGGCAGAACGGCGTCTATCGCGTGGAACCCGACGGCAAGGTAACGCTGATCGACGGCGCGCTCACCCGGCCCAACGGCGTGGCGTTGTCGCCCGATGAGAAGCAGCTGTTCGTATCGGTTTCGGACGAGCAGGCGCCGCGCGTGATGGTCTACGACCTCGACGCGCACGGAATGCCCAGCACCAGCCGTGTGTGGCTCGATGCCCGGCCGATGCTGCCGGCGCCGGGCCTGCCCGACGGGATGAAGATCGCCGCCGACGGCACGCATTTCCAGAGCGTCCCCGGCGGCATGGGCGTGTTCACGCCCGACGCCGAGCTGCTCGGACTGATCGAGACCGGATTCCCGATCGCCAACTGCGCGTTCGGCGAGGACGGACGAACGCTGTTCGTCACTGCCAACGATCGGGTGCTGATGGTGCGGTTGAAGATCGACGGTACGCGGTAAAGCTCACACGCGACTTCCGTTCGCGCTCCCCCACCGCGGCGGCTCAAGCTGGTCATCAGATTGCACTCGGACAGTGCGGGCGACAAGGACCGCACTCGCATGATGCACGGCGCGGTCAAACGCGCCCTACACATTGCACCCGATGGCGCGGCCGCGCTCTGCCGGGCAGACCTGCGCGCGTGGCGGGCGCCGATCACGATCGGCGCGAACGGGGAGCCGGCGTGGACGCAATGGCCGAAGCGATAGATCCGGTGCCACTCTGGCTGATCGCACTCCTGCTGTTCGCTGCAATGATCGTGGCTCGCGAGTTCGGCGGCTGGGTCCACCGGAAGGTCGCGGGCATGCGCGACGGAACTGCCGAGGACGGAGTCGACAAAGGCTTCATCCTCACCGGCATGCTCGGGCTACTGGCGCTGCTTACCGCCTTCACCTTCAGCCTCGCGCTCGACCGCTTCGAAGAGCGCCGGACGATGGTCGTGACTGAGGCCAACGCGATCGGCACAGCCGAGATGCGCGTCCGGTTCCTGCCGGCGCCGCACGATGCCAGGCTCGCCGCCGTGTTGCAGGACTACGCGCGCACGCGGCTGGCGTACGGCCAGTCGAACTCCGACGGCAAGCGGGTGCTGATGCCCAAGGCCGCCGCCCAACGCTCGGAAATCCAGGCTGCCACGCTTGCCGCCATCGCGCCCGAGGCGCGCAATTCGCTGGGGATGCTGGTCGCCCCGGCGATCAACGACGTGCTCGACATCGGCGCCGCGCGCGAGGCGCTCAACGCTTCACGGATTCCTTCGACCATCCTCGTGGCGCTGGTCGCCTACAACATGCTGACCGCGGCGATGATGGGCTATGCGCTGACCGGCGCACGGGCACGGCAGCGGCCGGCAACGATCATGCTGTTCGTGCTGTTCGCGCTGGCCATCGTGCTGATCCTCGATCTCGACCGGCCGCAGCGCGGGACGATCCGGATCGACCAGACGCCGATGCAGCAACTGGTCGACGGGTTCGCTCCGCTGCCGGCGCCTCAGGCAAGCCTGCGGTAGATCCTCACGATCACCTCCTCGACCACCACCATCGTAACCGCCATGAGGATCAGCGGAATGGCCCCGTGGAGGATGCCTTCGAAGTGGACCCGCCCCTGGAATACGATGGCGAGCAGCTCGAGGATCACGAATTTCGAGATGAACAATACGAACCACGCGCCGAAGTAGCGCATGAACTTCCAGAACGCCCCGGCCTTGGCGTTGAAGTACGCCGCGACGCGGTGCTCGGCCAGGATCGACAGCTTGAGCAGGAACTGCATCACGATCGACGCCAGTAGCAGGACCGTGAACGAGCTGACCTTCACGGCGCTCCAGTACTCGGCAAACAGCCCCCACACCGTGAGGTCGATCAGGACCCCGGTGAAGTAGCGGAGGAAAAGCCGTTGCCGGTCGGTCGGCAGATCGAATTCGGCAGGCAGGAAGCCGTGAATCTTGTCGGCCATCGGTCCGCTCTCTCATCAGTTGCTGGTGGGCATTGGGGACGCGACCCGGATTCGCCGGGTTACCCTTCGGCCTTGTTGCCGCGCACCATCCGGAGCACGAGCACGATCGCCCAGATCACCGCCAGGCCGGCCAGCACGCGCAGGCAGATCGTTCCCCAGTCGATGCCCGGCGCGCCGCCGACAGTCGCATGATACGCCTCGACGCAGGCAGAGAAATCCTCCTGCCCGCGGCACGACCCACGTGCGACGGCGTTGGCTTCGCGGGCTTCGTCCGAATTGCGGAACACGACCGTGACCGTGCCGATGATCAGCCAGATGACCGAGGCGATCAAGCCACCGGTTACGTACTTCGACCTCGCCATAGGTACCTCCTGGTGGACGGATAGGTGCCGCACGGTCCCCGTGACCCGGCTCGCGAATGTGCCCCGCCCGTCTGTTCGTTCGGCGGGAGGGTCGTTCACCGGGCGTCTAAGGTCCATTAGGGGAAACCCTCGCTCGCACCCTGCCGAACACCCTAAGCCAGGGCCCTCGCCCGCACGGCGGATGCTACGCCGGCCATGCGGCGCCGGGCCGGCGAGGATGAAGCGCGCCCTCTGGAGTGTTCACCTTAGCGGAAACGAGGGTTGAACCGGATATGAGGCCGATTGCCGAGACTTAGGCTGTCTCCGAGAGGGAGGCGTATTGCCGTCGGTTTATGCGGAAGTGGGCTAGGCATTTCCTTCTGGGGGGTTCGCTCGCAGCCACTGCCGCGTGCGTGCAGGGCCCCGACTACGAACGCCCGGCGGTCGCGGTGCCCGACGATTTCCGCTTCCAGGATGCGACCGCCGCGGTCGCGGCCGACCCGCACGCGTGGTGGCAGGAATTCGGCGACCGCAGGCTCGACGCGCTGGTCGACGAGGCGCTGGCCAACAACCGCGACCTGCGAATCGCGACCGCCCGGGTCGACGAGGCCGCGGCGATCGTAGGCGGCACGCGCGCGCAGGGCCTGCCGCAGATCGGCTACGTCGCCGGCGGCAGCCGCCAGCGCACCAGCGAGCCCGGCAGCGAGCCTTTCGTCGGCAACTCGCGATCGAGCGTCGGCCTGGGCATTTCCGCGAGCTGGGAAATCGACCTTTGGGGCCGGATCGCCCGCGAGACCGAAGCCGCGCGCGCCAACCTGCTGGCAACCGACGAGGCACGCAGCGGGGTGATCCTCACGCTCGTCTCCTCGGTCATCATCGGCTACCTGAACCTGCTCGACCTCGATGCGCGCCTGCGGATCACCGAGGAAACGCTCGCCAGCCGCAAGCGGACGGTCGACCTGTTCGAGGTCCGCCTGCGCGGCGGGGTGATCTCGGACTTCGAGATGTCGCAAGTCCTCGCCGAGTATGAGAGCGCGCTCGCCTCGCTGCCCGAGATCAAGCGCCAGATCGCGCTGCAGGAAGATGCGCTCTCGGTGCTGGTCGGGCGCAACCCCGGGCCGATCGAGCGCCAGGGCACGATGGAGACGATCGCGCTGCCGGCGGTACCGGGCGGCCTGCCCTCCGAGCTGCTCGCCCGCCGGCCCGACGTGCTCCAGGCCGAGCAATACCTGGTCGCCAGCAACGCGCAGATCGGTGCGGTGCGGGCGCAATACTTCCCGCGCATCTCGCTCACCAGCCTGCTCGGGCTCGCCAGCAGCGCGCTCGGCGGCCTGTTCAGCGGTTCGGCACGCACCTGGCAGTTCGCGGGCCAGGTTGTCGGGCCGATCTACACCGGCGGCGGGCTCGCCGCGGCCAGCGCGCAGGCCGAAGCCCAGCGCGAGCAGGCGCTCGCGGCCTACGAGCTGACCGTGCAGAACGCGTTCCGCGACACCGAGGATGCGCTGGTCTCGCTCGAAGCCGCCGGCGAGGTGGAACAGACGCTGCAGCGCGGCGTGGCCAATCTCGAGACCGGCGTGCGGCTGGCGCGCGAGCGCTACGACAACGGATACTCGAGCACGCTCGACATGCTCGACATGGAGCGGGCGCTGCTTTCGGCCCAGCTCGCGCACGTCGGCGCGCGGGCCGACCGCTACCGCGCGCTGGTCAGCCTGTACCGCGCGCTCGGCGGCGACTGGATCGACGAGCCGCCGCTCGTTCAGGATACGACCCAGGCAGGGGGACTTCCATGACGGACTCCGACACACCCGCGCCGCGGAAGCCCGAGGCCGACCCGCCACCCCCGCCCGCAGCGGCCACCGCGGCGTCGGTCGCGCCGCCAGCGCCACCGCCCCCTCACGAGCCCGCGGGCGAGGAGACGCCGGTCGAGGAGACACCGCCCGAGCAGGCTCCCGCCCCGAAGAGCCCCGCACGCAAGCTCGTGCTGATAGCCGCCGGCCTGCTGCTGGCGTTCTACGTCTACGACGTCGTCGCCGACCGCGTCACGCCCTACACCTCGCAGGCTGCGGTCGACACGTTCCTCGTCCAGATCGCGCCCGAGGTCACCGGGCAGGTCGAATTCGTCGGAGTGGGCGACAACCGCGCGGTCAAGCAGGGCGACGTGCTGTTCCGCATCGACCGCGAGCCGTTCGAGATCGCAGTGCGCTCGGCCGAGGCGAACCTCGCCGCGGCGCTGCAGTCGGCGGACGTCGCCGAGGTCGAGATCAACGTCGCGCTGGCCCAGCTCAACAAGCAGCGCGTCGACCTCGCGACGAGCCGCGAGCTCGGCGGAATCATCACCAACCTGGTCGACCAGGGCGCGCTCGCGCGGACCAGCGGGATTCGCGCTGAGTCGGATACCGCCAAGAGCGAGGCCGATCTGGTGCGCGGCGAAGCCGAAGTGGTCCGCGCCCGGCGCAGGCTCGGCGAGAGCGGGATCAACAACTCCGCCGTCAGGCAAGCGGTCGCGGCGCTCGAACAGGCGCGGCTCAACTTGCGCAACACCACCGTCCTCGCCCCCGCGGACGGCGTGGTGACCAACCTGCGGCTGGCCATCGGACAATACGTCGGCGCCGGCCAGCCGCTGCTGAGCTTCATCAACGACGGGCCACGGTGGATTTCGGCCGACATGCGCGAGAACCAGCTCGGTAACGTCGCCCCCGGCGACCCGGTGCTGGTAGTGCTCGACCAGCAGCCGGGACAGGTGTTCGACGGAACCATCGACAGTGTCGGCTGGGGCATCACGCAGGGCGACGAGGCGCCGACGGGACAACTGCCCAACGTCCAGGCGCCGACCGGCTGGCTGCGCGAGCCGCAGCGCTTCCCGGTGCGCATCCTGCTCAAGCCGACCGACAAAGGCGATCAGCTCGCCGCGGGGCGGTCGGGGGCGCAGGCCAACGTCATGGTTCTGACCGACGACGAATCGATCGTGATGAATCCGATCGGCCGGTTGTGGATCCACATCGTCTCGTGGTTGAGCTACCTGCGATAGACGCCAGCGGGCGGCGCATCGTTCTTCGACATGTGCGTGTTCGGCGCCTCGAGCGGCCTGCACGGTTACGAGTCAGGCAAGTTCCGCGACGACGCATCGTGAGCAGTGCAAGGCGAGATCCGCGGGCATCTCGGCGGCAAGTTCGGCGTGGTCGGGTTCGATGGCGGCGTACGACGCGGCTCGCCAGCGGACATCGACGAGATCGAATTCCTGCCGTCGTTCGGCATCGGGCTGCGGTTCATGCCGGTCAAGGCTGCTAACACCAACGGGTGGGTCGAATACGCCTTGGGCCAGCACAGCGGGGCGCTGTACATCAGCGTGGGTAAGGCGTTTTAGCTATAAAGCCCTCTCCCCTTCAGGGGAGAGGGTTGGGAGAGGGGAAGTCGAGCGACGCTGGCCGGCGGTCCCTTCACCCTCCGCGCCTCCGGCGCTCCTCCCTCTCTCCGAGGGGGAGAGGGGAAATGGTTTAGAAGCCGATCTCGATGAAGAACGACGGCCCCCAGAAGTTGTAGTCGAAGGCGGCGGTGTAGTTGGGCTTCTCCACGTCGAGGTCGTAATCGACGTAGCGGTAGGCCACGCCGATCCCGACGTTCTCCATGATCCGGTACTGCGCCGAAGCCTGCAGGTTGAGCACGCTGCCGTCGTAGTCGTCGATGCCCAGCCCGAGGTAATCCGCGCGGCCGCCGATGATCACGTTCGGCATCGGCTCGAAGATGCCGAACAGGCCCAGCGTCGGGATCGGCGCGAGCACGTCCTTGCGCCGGACCTGGTTCGAGAGCGGCGCGCCGCCGACCGTGCCGGAGCCCTGGATCGAGAAGTCGAGCTCGGTCGCGTGGACACCGATCGAAGCGCCGAACTCGGCGGTCTCGTTGCGGATGAACGCATAGCCGATCGAGAACCGGTAGACCTTGGTGTCGAACCCGGCGGTGATGCTCCCGTTGACCGGAAAGGTCACGTCGTCGACGGTGATGTTGCGCGAGATGGTGGCCGTGCTGTCGCGTCCGAGCGAGAAATACTCGGCCGTCACGACGAAGCCGCCGCCAAGCCGGGCGCCGGCGTAGATCGCCGGCAGCAGCTCGCCATCGTCGAGCCCGAGGTCGTCCTCGAGGTCGATTTCGGTGCCGCCGCCCGGATTGACCGTCGTGGAGCTGCTGACCTTGGTGTCGACGTTGGAGAGGAAGCCCGATCCCTGGATCCAGAACCCGTCGTCGAGCGCCTGCGCATGAGCCGGCGCGGCGATCGCAACCGCCCCGAGCACCGCCGCGGTGCTCAGCAATTTCAGCGTTTTATACGGCATTTGCGCTTACCCCTCACTGTGTGTCGGCGGGAGAGCGGATGTGCGCGATCCGTCGACTGGCCTCATTCATCTTACTCACCCGGCTTCTAGGGACCTATCAGGGTAAACCCTCCTTCCATGGCGTGATTGGCAGGAGGAATTCCTCATCGGCCTGAAAAGACCGGGCCGTCTCGATGATCGGGATCTCGGCTCGCACCAGCATGCCCTGCCCTTCGCTCGAGGGCGACAGCGTCAGCGTGCCGCCGAATGGCTCGACCCGTGCACGCATGCCCTGGATGCCGACGCCCGCGTTGAGCGTCGCGCCGTCTCCGGCCATCACGCCCACGCCGTCGTCCTCGACCTCGAGCACAAGCCGCCCGCCGTCGCGAAAATAGCGCACCAGCGCGCAGCCCGCCTGGGCGTGCTTGTGGACGTTGATCAGCGCCTCCTGCACGACGCGATACAGTTCGTTCTCCAGCTCGATCGAGGTGCGCAGGCCGGGTGGCTCGCAGATCAGGTCGATGCGCGTCCGCATGCGGCTCGAGAGGCCGCGGATCAGCGACCTGAGCGCCACCACCAGCCCCTGGTCGTCCAGCATCGGCGGATGAAGCAGATAGCTCAGCGTGCGCAGGTCCTGCTGCGTCCGCGCGAGCACGTCGCGCGCTTCGCCCAGCACCTTCTTCGCCACCGGCTTGCCGACCATGTCGTCGAGACGGCGCAGCATCAGCCCGATCGCCACCAGATCCTGTACCGTGGAATCGTGCATCTCGCGCGCGATCCGGCGGCGCTCGCGCTCGCGCGCCTGCTCGAGCTGCATGCCGAGACGCTTCACTTCCTCGCGAAGCTCGGTGAGTTCGCTGGTCGCCATGCGCGCCAGCGCATAGGCGTGCGCGGTGCGCCGGTGTGGCTGCGTTTCATCCCAAAGCATGACCCGCCCTCCGTGGATCGCGACCCACGTATGATGCGGTGAGTGTGAGCCTAAAAACCGGGGAAATCCAGAACAATATGGATTAATCTTCGGGCGAATCGCCGTAAGACGGCAAAGTATGCCCAACAGGCGCTCGCGACTTTTTAATGCTCTGGCGGCGCAGACACTTGCCGATTGTCACATAGGTTAACGCGCTAGGGATTTCAAAATCTTAAATGACTGATTGTTCGAAATTATCGCACGATTACGACCTGCGCGAGCCGGAGGGCTATTCGAACCGGGAGCGTTTGGCCGATCGGGTCTTAGTGGCCGGCAGGGGGTCTGACCGTGTCGCGGACTAGGGTGTCGGCCCGATTGTTGCTGCCCCGCCGCTGACCGAAATTCGGCGCACGAACTAGGGGGATTATTATGATTGTCTCCAGGACGAGCAGCCGTCCCAGCGTGAAGCGGGTCATGCTTGCGGACGATCACGCGGTCGTCCGCCGCGGGTTGCGAACCCTGATCGAAGGGGTGCCGGGCTGGGAAGTCGTGGCGGAAGCCGCCGACGGGAACGAGACCGTCGCCAAGGCGACCGAAGCGCGGCCCGACATCCTGATCATGGACCTGTCGATGCCCGGGCTCGGCGGCGTCGATGCGACGATTCAGATCCGCAAGATCCTGCCGCAGATCGAAGTCCTGATCCTGACGATGCACGAGAGCGACCGGCTCGCGGGGCAGGCGCTGCGCGCCGGCGCGCGCGGCTACCTGCTCAAGGGCGAGAGCGAGGACAAGCTGATGGAGGCGCTCGAGGCGCTTTCGCGCCACCAGCCTTACTTCTCCCCGAGCGTGTCGGAGACGCTGCTGCAGGGTTACCTGCACTCGGAGCCCGCGCACGACCTCAAGCAGCTGACCCCGCGCGAGCGGCAGATCGTCAAGCTGGTGGCAGAAGGCAAGTCGAACAAGGTCATCGCCTCGGTGCTCAACCTGAGCATCAAGACGGTCGAGACGCACCGCTCGGCAGCGATGCACAAGGTCGGCGCGAAGTCGGCCGCAGACCTCACGCTCTACGCCGCGCGCAACGACCTCGTTCAGCTCTAGCGACCTCCGGCCGAGCCGCCCGGACCCAGCCTGTGAGCGTTCCGCGGCGATAGCTCTCGCCACCGGCAATCCCGCACAACTTCCGTCAGGTCATCACCCGATGGCACGCGCCGGGCGCGCGGGGGATGACCTCGCCCAGGTACTCGCGGGGGAAAATCGGGACCGCCGCGAAGCGTGCCTTCGATGGATGAGGAGCGAGCCATGACGCTGACGCCTGCTGTTTCCAAGGGCCTGCTCGACGTGTTGATTCGCGCGGGCCTGGTCGCTGCTCTGGTGACGCTGTGTTACCGGACCTTCCATCCGTTCCTGAACCTGCTGCTGTGGTCGATGATCCTCGGCGTGGCGCTGTATCCGCTGCACAAGATGCTCAGGAACAAGCTCGGCGGGCGCAACGGGCTCGCGGCGACCATCGTGGTGTTGCTGACCGTCGCCGTCGTGCTGATCCCGGTCTACCTGTTGGCGAGCTCGCTCGCCAGCTCGGCCGAAACCGCCGCAACGGCGGTGCGCTCGGGCAACTTCGAGGTCCCGCCTCCGTCGGACGACGTCGCCGGCTGGCCGGTGATCGGCAACCAGGTCCATGCGGTGTGGACCCAGGCGTCGACCGACGCCGCTGTCGTGGCCCGCGACTACGCGCCGCAGCTCAAGGCCTTCAGCCTCGCGGTGCTGGGCAAGATCGCCGCAGCCGGTGTCGGCTTGTTGCTGTTCCTGTTCGCGTTGTGCCTCGCCGGCGTGTTCATGGCCTATGGTGAGAACGGCCATCGCAGCGCGATTGCGTCGTTCGAGCGGATTTTCGGACCGGGCCGCGGACAGCACGTCACGGCGCTATGCACCTCGACGATCCGCGCCGTGGCGCAGGGGGTTATCGGCATCGCGTTCATCCAGGCGCTGCTGGTCGGTGTCGCGTTCATCGCGATGGGCATTCCCGGCGCCGGGCTGCTGACGCTGGCCGTCCTGCTGCTGGGCATCGCGCAACTGCCCGCCGCGATCCTGACGATCCCGGTGATCATCGTGGTGCTCTCGAGCCAGGGGGTGACCACCGCGACGATGATCTTCGCGGCCTACACTTTCGTCGCCGGCCTCGCCGACAACGTGCTCAAGCCGATCATGCTCGGCCGCGGGGTCGACGTGCCCATGCCGGTGATCCTGATCGGTGCGCTCGGCGGCATGGTCACCGGCGGGGTGATCGGCCTGTTCATCGGCCCGGTCGTGCTGGCGATCGGCTACGAGCTCTATTGGCAGTGGGTGCGTGAGGGCACCGGACCGGTGGCGGAAGCGCCGGTCACCGCAGTTCCCTGATCAAACGAGAGGCGAGCCTAGCCTGCCGCGCAGCGCAGCGTTCTGGCGAAGCACATAATTCACCGCGGCGGTCATCAGCGCGGTCGATACGCCGAACATCAGGATGCCGTTGAACGATTCGAGCGGGCCGAGCAGGCGCCAGCGCTCGGACATGACGATGTCGCCATAGCCGAGCGTCGAGAAGTTGACCGCCGAATAATACAGCGCAGGCTCCCAGTGATCGAACTCGCCGAGAGCGAGAAACAGGACCGCCCACAGCCCGACCTGCAGCAAGCTGCCGACCGTGACCATCATCATGATGGTGGCCAGCAGAATGATGTTCTTCGCCGGCGAGGGCGGATCCTTCGGCGGAACCCTGATCCGCAGGTAGTGACGCAGCGCGATCGTGACGAAGTAAGACTGCAGCAGCAGGCAAACGATCATCACCGGCGCGCCGACCAGAAATATGCGGATCACGTGACCTCCCCCGAATGGCAGCCCGCGCACCCCACGCCCGGCGCCATGCCCCGGTGAGCGGGAGCGGGATGGCCGAGACATCCACAGGCTCTCGTACCTGCGCCATCGGGTAATACCCGGATGGCAGTGGTCCGAGACGGCTCCTGGCCGGCCGGCAGAACGGCGCAGCCGCCGACGCCGGCGCAAGCGCCTTTGGGAAATCCCGATACCCTCGGTGGGCGGCCGCGCACTTTTGGAGACTTGGAGGAGGCCCGTCCCGGTGACCGGTGCCACGCGCAAGGCCGCCGTCGACGGCCGGGTACCGGTCGCTGTCGAATTCCCACGCGTGCAGGACCCAAGGGTAATTCCCGATATCCACATGCGGTCCGCGCGCGCACTTCTGCGGCAAAGGAGGAGGGTCGCAACCGGTGACGAGCGTCGCGCTCATGGACGGTGCAGATCCGCTGGCGAAGGCGAGACTGCACACGCTGCTTCGGTTCGGCGTTGGCATCAGCGCGAGCTTCGTCATGGGCGAGGCGTTCGGGTGGATACCCTCGTTCCTCGCGGCAATGTTCACCGCGGTCCTGCTCGCCAACCTGCCCGTCTCGCCCCCGGTGAAGGTCGGCCTGGTGCTGATGGCGGTCACCGGGCTGTCGGCGGGCTATGCATTCCTCGTCTCGACCCTGCTGCACGGGACGCCGACGGTGCTGGTCTGCGTCATCGGCATCACCGTGTTCGGCGCGCTGCACACGATGGCGAAGGGCAAGGCGGCGCTGCCGATGACACTGCTGCTGCTGTGCATCTCCACCGTGCCGGTGGTGGCGATGGTAGCGCCCGCATACGCGGGCGTGCTGCCCACGGCGCTGACGCGCGGAATGGTCGTGGCCATGCTCACGGTCTGGCTCGTCCACGCGCTGTGGCCGGCCGTACTTCCCCCCGTGCCGCCTCCGCCGCCAGCCTCGCATGCCGCGCCATGGAAGATGGCCCTGCTCGGCTGTGCCATCATCATGCCGCTGATTCTGCTCTACCTGCTGTTCGGGCTCACCGACGCGATGCCGGTGCTCATCACCACCGTGCTGCTGGTCGCCACCTTCGAGGTCGAGCACGGCGCGGTGATGGGCATGACGCGGGTGCTGGGAAATCTGTTCGGCGGGTTCATGGGCCTCGCCGCCTATGCGCTGCTGGGGGTCGAGCCCTCGCTGATCGTGCTCGGCCTGCTGGTGTTCCTGATCGCGATGCTGACGGGGCCGCATGTCTTTCGCGGCGGCACGACGGGCGCGACCGCGCTGATGACCTGCAACTCGGCGATCCTCGTGCTCGGCCTTGCGATTCTCCAGCCCAACTCGTCGGCGGGCCTGTGGGGCACGCGCTTGCTGCTGTTCAGCCTCGCTTGGCTGTTCGCCGTCGGCATGATGGTCCTGTTCCTGCCTGGACGATCGCCCAGGCCGACCAGCACGGGAGGCTCAGGGTATTAACCTATCTTAGGAAGATCGTTTGTCCGGACATCGTGGTAGGATGCAGTGTCCGAGTCGCGCTCAGGGGGCGGTGGACGGTATGAATCTGGTTGTACGACAAGCTGCTAAATCGCTCGATTCGCTCGATCTTGGGCTGTTCTACGAAGCAGTCTTCAATTCCGAGTTCGCAGTCTATGTCATTCGCTTCGATAACAAGGGCGTAGCCCGGTTCGAAGATGCCAACGCCATCGTGACGGCCATCGCCGGCCGGCCGTTGCAGGACATCGTCGGCTGTACGCCGCGCGAGTGCATGCCGGCGGAAGTCGGCGAATGCCTCGAGATCCAGCTGCAGAAGTGCTTCGCCAGCCGGCTGCCCGTCGATTACGAGCGGGCGATCGACACGCCCGAGGGGCGCAAGGCATTCAAGACCAGCCTGACCCCGGTCACCGGCCGGTTCGGCAAGGTCGAGCATGTGGTCGGCATCACGCGCGACATCACCGCAGAAGCGAATCTGGTCGAGGATGCCGAGCAGAACGCGAGGCTGCTCAAGCGGCTCGGCGTCACGTTCCCCAATGCCATCTACATGCTCAACGTCCGTGACGCATCGATCCGCTTCCTCGGCGGCGATCTCGACGAGCAACGCCGGCAATGGCGAGGCCAAGCCGAAGAGGCCGGCGCCGAAGCCGCGCTGCGCTTCATGCATCCCGACGACCAGGACAAGGCCGTCGCCCACATGGAGCGCCTGGCCGCGCTGGACGACGACGAGGTCTCTACAGTCGAGTTCCGCATCATGACACCGACCGGCGATTACCGGCCCTATCTGAACCGGGAGACGGTTTTCAGCCGCAACGCGGCGGGCGCGGTCGAAATGATCCTCGGCGTGTCCGAGGACGTGAGCGAGCTCGATCGCGCGGAGCAGCGGGTGCGCGACCTGTCCGAACGGCTGCTGACCTCGCAGATCGACGAGCGGCGGCGGATCGCCGAGGACCTGCACGATTCGACCGGGCAGCATCTGTTCGCCGTCGGTCTCGCGCTCACGCGCGCGCGCTCGAGCCAGCTTGCAGGAGGCAAGGCGCACGAGAGCCGCGCGGTGCTGTTCGAGGCGATCGAGGACGCCAAGCATTCGCTGCAGATCGCCCAGCGCGAGGTGCGCATGCTGTCGTATCTGCTCCATCCCCCCGAGATCGTCAGCCAGGGGTTGTGCGAGGCGATCAGGAACTTCGCGCGGGGGTTCGCCCGGCGCTCCGGCCACTACGTCGAGGTGAACCTCGCGCCGGAAGCCGACTCGTTCGAAGACGACGTCTCGCTCAACCTGTTTCGCGCCTGCCAGGAAGCGCTGACCAACATTTATCGCCACGCCGAGGCCAGCCAGGCGGTAATCGTGCTCGCCGTCGAGAACGGCGTGGCGCGGCTCGAGATTACCGACGACGGCGTCGGGCTCGACGCGTCGCAAACGCTCGGAGTCGGGCTATCGGGCATGCAGGAGCGGATGCGGCGCCTCGGCGGCGACGTTCAGCTGTCGAGCGGGCCGGCCGGCACCACGCTGCGGGCGACGGTACCGCTGGCGGCTTCCTGAAGCGTCCTCAGATACAGTCACGCGTCGGGCTACGCCGATAAGGCGGGCCAAAAAGGTTCGGGGGCCGGCATGCCGGCCCCCGTCCCTTCGAGCAGTGGGTCGCTTACTGCCCGGGAGGAGGTGCTACGGGCCCCGGCGCCTGCTGGCCGTTCGAGGGATCCTCGACCGTCACATAAACCACCGTGTCGCCTTCGTAGGTCGGCTGATACCACGAGCCGCCGCACGAGTAGTAGGTCGCGCCGCCCCAGTACCACGGCGGGCAGCCCGGCGGGAGCGCGTACCAATAGGAGTGCATCACCGCTGCCGTCCATGCCGCAGTCGCGCCGATGACCATGCCGGCCGCGATCGGGTGATCGACCCAGCCGTCCCAGTCGTCGTCCCAGTCGTTATCCCAATCGCCGTCCTCGAGAGCATCGGTGCGATTCTCCTGGCGGTCGGTGCGGTTCTCCTGACGGGTGTTCTGCCGGTCGGTGCGCTCGGTCTGCCGGGTTTCCTGCCGCTCGGTACGTTGCTCCTGCCGATCGGTGCGATTGTCGGTGCGGCCCTCCTGCCGGTCGCCGCGATTGCCTTGCCGGTCGGTCTGGCGGTCGCCGCGGTTGGCCTGCCGGTCGCCCCGGTTATTGCTGGTCGCCGTGCGGCCACTGGTGCGGCTGCTGCTGGCGCTGTTGGCCCGGCTTCCCCGGCTGCCACCGCCGCTGGCCCGGTTGCCGACCGACCCACGGCTTCCGCCGGCGGTCGCGCGGCTTCCTCCGCCACCGCCGCCGCGGCTGAAC
>DATDLP010000458.1:0-11041 GCA_036519255.1 Croceibacterium sp. | reverse complement strand
AATCGATCGCTTCCAGCGGCTTGGCGCTCTCGCGCACGAGATCCGGCAGGACCTTCAGCAGCGCCAGCTTGGTCTGCAGCGAGACCTGGTCGCTCGACAGCAGGTTGGCCGCCTCGTTGACCGCGCGCTGGCCCGCGGCTTCGACCTCGAAGCGCACCCGGTCGGCGTCGGAGCGCAGCTTGGCTGCCTCGATCAGCTCGATCCGCTTGTCGCGCTCGGCCACCTCGGTCTCGCGCGAAGTCGCCACTTGCTCTTCCGCCGCGACCGCCTTGGCCCGCGCCGCATCGGCCTCGGCCTTGGCCTGGCTTTCCTCGCGGCTCTTGTTCTGCACCGCGATCTGCTGCTCCTGCCGGGCGATCTCGATCGCCTGGACCTGGGCGATGCGCGCCTGCTCGATCGCGCGGTCGGCCTCGATCTGCTGCGCATCGATCGCCTGCTTGCTCTCGATCCGCGCCTGCTCGGATTCCTGGTGGCGGATCGACTGCTCGCGCGCGACTTCCGCGCCCTGCTTGGCGCGCCGCATCTCGACCTCGCGCTCCTGCTCGAGCCGGGCGAACTCCTTGTCACGCGAAATCTCGAACGAGCGCTGGTCGGCCTGGAGATTCTTGGTCTCGATCTGCACGCGCGTGTCCTGCTCGATGTCATTGCGCGCCTTCTTGCGCATCTCGATCTGCTCGGTGAGCTTGGTCAGGCCTTCGGCGTCGAACGCGTTGTTGGCGTTGAAGTGCTCGATCGAGGTCTGGTCGAGACCCGTGAGCGAGACCGATTCGAGCTCGAGCCCGTTCATCGCCAGGTCGGCCGAGGAGACCTGCTGCACCTTCTGCACGAAGTCGGCGCGCTTCTCGTGCAGCTCGTTCATGCTCATCCCCGCCGCGACCGAGCGCAGCGCGTCGACGAACTTGCCCTCGACGAGGTCCTTGAGCAGGTCGGGCTGCATCGTGCGCAGGCCGAGCGTCTGCGCGGCCATCGCGATCGCACCCGCGTCGGGCCGCACGCGGACGTAGAACTCGGCCTTCACGTCGATCCGCAGCCGGTCGAGCGTGATCAGCGCGTCCATGTTCTTGCGCTCGACCGCGAGGCGCACGGTGTTCATGTTGACCGGCATCGTCTCGTGGAACACCGGCAGCACCAAGGCGCCGCCGTTCATCACCACGCTCTCCCCGCCGACCCCGGTGCGCACGAACGACACTTCCTTGCTCGCGCGGCGGTAGAGCTTGGCCAGGAACAGGAAGACGATCAGGAAGAAGGCGACGATCGCGCCAAGTATGATCGCCAGGTCGAACAGGTTGTAACCGAACATCGTCTCTCCCCTTGGGTCGCTACATCGGCGCCAGCCGGCGCTCCTGCAGTGCCACCCCATAGAATGTCTCGCTCTCGCGGCGGACGAGCAGAAGCTCGTCCCCCTCGAGCATCTCCGAGCCTGCCTCGTGCGGCTCCACCATCACGTAGTGCGGATGGCCGTGATGGTCATGAACCTGCGCACGGGCCGGATGGCCCACTGCCGCACGGCCGGTAACAATCTTCGCGCGTCGGCCTACCAGGCTGTCGAGACCGACCGCACTGCTCTCGTCGCCCGGCAGGATCGCGGCGAGCGGTCGCACCAGGCCGCCGGTGACCGGCAGGCCCGCCACTGCCGCGATCGCGGCCGCCACCCAGCGGTCGAGCGGCTCGCCGAGAAGGCTATCGGCGAACCCCTGGATGCCAAACCCGAGCAGGGCGAAGACCAGCAGAAAGCTGACCAGCCAGATCATGAAGGGCACGCGGCCGATACCAAGGAAGCTCAGCAGGCCGTCGGCGAACCCGCCGTCGGCATCCACGTCGAGGTCGGCATCGCCGGTCGAGGTGCCGAGCCCGATGGCTTGCACCAGCCCGAGCAGCAGCATCAGCACGAGCGCCGCGGCAAAAGGCATGTTGTAGGCGGCCAGCAGGCTCATCGCATCACGATCCGGCGCCCTCGCCGGATCCTCCCCCGGATTCTCATGGTCCGGGCATCATGCCGGTTCCGCCCGGCGAATCCAGCAAAACCGGACTCGCGCGCGGGCGTTGCAAGACCCTAACCGCATCCACTTGAGCTTGACCCCCCTCCCCGGCGGGGAGGGGTTGGGGGTGGGGGAGCGAGGCCGCCCAGGTTCGTTCGGGGCCTCGCGTCGATGCTGGCGCCGAGCACCCCCACCCTACCCTCCCCCTCAAGGCCTGTCCTGAGCGGCTGGCTGTGCCAGCCAGCCGAAGGGAAGAGGGAATTGCCCGCGCTTCAGTTTAATGCGGACTGAGTCTAGGATAGCGCAAGCGTCGCCGAACGGAGGGAAATCACATGTCGGCCGAGAACGTCAGCCTGGTCAAAGGAATCTACCACGCCTTCGGCACCGGGGATGTCCCCGCGGTGGTCGCGGCGATGAGCCCCGCCGTCGAGTGGTACGAAGCCGAGAACTTCCCTTACGCCGACGGCAACCCTGATTGCGGCGCCGAAGCGATCCTCGGCGGAGTGTTCACGCGCATCGCCAGCGAGTGGGACGGCTTCCACGTCGAGCCCGAGCAGTTCCTCGACGCTGGCGACACCGTGGTCATGCTCGGCCGCTATGCCGGGACCTGGCGCGGCACGGGCACCGCGATGAACCCGCAGGTCGCGCATATCTGGACGGTGGCCGAGGGCAAGGTCGTGCGCTTCCAGCAGCTGGTCGACACGCTCGCGGTGGCGCGCGCGACGGGAGACGTCTGACTCCGGCGATGAAGAGCAGGGTCGCTTTCACCGTTCTCGCGCTGATCGCTTCGCCGCTCGCGGCGAAGGACAGCCTTGGCGTGTTCGGCCAGTGGGGCGCGTTCCGCGATCCGCAGGTCCCGCGCTGCTACGCGATCGCCGCCGCCGAAAGCGACGCGCGCGACCAGGCGCCGTATGCCAGCGTCGGCACCTGGCCCAAGCGCCAGGTGCGCGGGCAGCTGCATTTCAGGCTGTCGCGCAACCTTGCGACGAACCCGCGGATCGCGCTGTCGATCGGCGCTCAGCGGTTCGAGCTGACCGGCGGCGGCGGCGATGCCTGGGCCAGGGACCGCACGATGGACGCGGCGATCGTCGCGGCGATGCGCTCGGCCGGCACGATGAGCGTCTCGGCCACCGACGGCGCGGGACGCCGCTTCACCGACCGCTACAACCTCGAAGGCGCCGCGACCGCGATGGACGCGGCCACGGTCGGGTGCGCGCGGGTGAGGTGATCCGATCCCCGTCCGCTGAGGATTGCCTCTCGGGCAGCAGGATGCTCAGCACTTGTTCGGCGAGGGGCGGCGAACTCTCGCGACGCTGCGCACCCGACACCAGCGCGTGGCTGTCATGTTCGTGAGGTTCGACGCGGGAAAGTATGCGATAACGGGTCTTTGATCGCCACCCTTCCTGGGCTAGGCCGGCCTGGGGCCGTCATTTTCGGAGTACCTTCCGATTTGGTGCAGCCCGCTCGGGGGGGTATGCGCGAGCTTAGCAACAAGCTGTTCTGGGTCCTGGCTGCGGCGACACTCCTCGCATCCGGCACCGGCGAAGCCAAAATCTATCGCTCGCCAAGGGTCGACCGGCCGGTCGAGGCCGCAGGCGGTGGCGATTCCGACCTTCTGCAACTGGAAATGGCCTCATACAGCCAGTTGCGGGCCAGCTTTCTCGAGAACTTTCCCTCCGGCGTCATTTCCGTCGTTATTTCCCCCCGCAGCGCCGATCCCGTCACCGTGATCGCCTATGACTCCCGCCTCAACGAGATCGCGCGGGCCACGACGTCGGACGGCAACCCGGTCAGTTTGGAAATTCCGGTGACGCGCGACGACAATGGCCGGGTCGCCGCCTATGCCTACTTCGTCCGCGTGACGCCTACCGGAAGCGGCTATGACGTGCCCGTGGGAACCCGGTTCCCCCGGTCCCGCCAGTCGGGATCGACCGAGACCAGCCTCAGACCCTATCAGATCGTGGTGCGCGACGCCGGCGCCGCCGCCATCCAATTGGCTACCGCGTCGCCGTCGGCGGCAAGCCCAATGGCGACCGTCGACGGCCCCGAGCCGCGCCTGTCGGCGGCGCCCACGGCCGGAGGCGCAAACGGGCCGCTTCGATCGGTCGCCGGCAGCGCCGCAGGCGCGGTTGCTGACGCCAGGCTGTTCGGCCCGCTGGCGGCTCTGGCGGGCTCCCGCTGGAGCCGAGGGCAGGCCGAGGTCTATTCGATCGATTGGCTCGACCCGCAGCGAGTCCTGATGATCCGGCGCGAAGGCCTGCTTGGGATCCATGAAACGCTCGTGACGCCAAGCGTCGACGGCAAGAGCTTGCGCTATATGACGCGCAACGTCGGTGCCGGCACTTTCGGCGAAGTCCAGCTAAGGCCGGGAAACAAGCTTTTCCTCGAAAACTCGCCCACTCGCCAACTCGAATGCCGGACGCGCAACGCGGTGCTCGAGTGCAAGCAAAAGACCAGCGTGGCGGGCCGCTGGCAGAGCGGCACGGACCTGTCGCTCACGGCCAGCGATGCCGACAAGATTGCGGCGCTGCTCGCCCGGCTGCCGGCGCAATTTCCCGATCTTCCGGCGGCTGGCTTCGATGCCAGGCTCGGGGTCCTTTCGGCCATGGAAGGCCGCTGGTACGAAGCCGGAGTCAACGAGGTGTTGGTTTCGCTCGGCAGCGACGCGAATGGTCCCACGCTCCAGCTTGCGAGCGACGGGCCCCTGTTCAATTTCATGTTCAAGGGACCTGCGCCGGGGGCCGCGCTCCTGGCCGATACCGCCTATGCCACGGAAGACAATCCACACGGGCGGACGCCGGTCCAACTCGTCGTCGACCCAACGGGCAAGGCGAGTGCATGCTTCAATCAGGGCGGCCGGTGGCGCGCATGCTACGATATCTGGCTCAGCGGCGACCGTCAGACGGCGCGGTTGCAATACCGGGTGGTAAGCTCGCCCTATCCGATCGACTACTCCCTCGGCTGGACTCGCTATCTGACGCGCGTGCCGGAAGCGCGGTTCAACGCGGCCGAGCATGGCCTCGCGGCGAGCCTCGACGGGCGCTCGTTCATGACCCCGGACGGGCAATTGTTGACCATCAAGGCGTTTGGCCCCGGGTCGGCGATGTTCTCCTGGTATGGTGCGCAGGAGCTTCCGGCGCTGTACTGCATTGCCCGCACCACTACCGCCGACTGCACGGACAACGGCTCGTCGAGGACGAGCAACCGCGCCTTTTCGGATGCGAGCGACCATTTCTCGATCGGCGAAACCGACTATCGCCTGTCCCCCGAAGGCTCCCTGACTGTCACCGGTCAGGGAAGGACCCAGACCTACGGGGCGGTGTCGCCGGGGACGGCCTACTTCATTCGGCAGCGCGGGGCCGATCTCGAGGGGATCCAGCGCCAATACGTGCTGAGAGCCCAGACTCGCGAGAGCAACCAGCGGTTCTGGGCGCGCTTCAGCGAAGGCGTGGCCGCGATCGCCGGCGAATACGGCGCTCAGATGGCCAACAATCCCGCGTTCGGCACGACCGACTGGGCCGCCCGGCTCGGCGTCGCCCCGGGGGGAGCGGCTTCGGGATATTCCGAAAGCATGGGATCAACGACGTTCGTTCAGGCTCCGCCTGCCACGCCCGAGCAGGTGCGCCTGCAGGATGAATGGGAACGGTACGCGATCCGCGAGCAGCTGTACGGCGGTTCTCCGGGCGCGTCCGATGGCGGAGGGTCCGGGTCCATCGAGCAAGTCGCGCGCGCCAGGACGGCCGAGCAGGACCGCGCGGCCGCGGAGTCGTACGCGCGCAGGGACGCTGCGCAAAGTGAGGCAGATGCGCGTAACAGCATGTCGGCCAGTTCGGCTGCGACGTCTTCTACGGCTGCCGGAAACGCAGCCGCTCAAACATCCTCGTCAACGCAGACCGGTGGCAGCTCATCTGGCAGCTCGGGCGCCGCGATTATCGTGAAGGATGACTCTGAGGAGCGGGAAAGAGCCGCCGAGAGCCAGCGCCGTGCAGAACAGGCGGCTGCGGATGCTGAGAAGCAACGGGCGGACCAGGCCGCAGCTACCGCCGCCTACGAGCGCGAGCGTATGGAGGCACAGCAGCGCTCCGAGGCTGAGGCACGCGCGGCTCGGGAAGCATGCGAGCGAACCCAGCAAAAGTCTTCCGGAGGCAGCCAGGCCAACGTATCTCCTCGCGCAACCTGCGCATAGCCACGATCGCGGTGACGGTGCTGGAGTGCCGCCCCGTGGTGAGACAGTCTAATTGGGTGCTCCTCAGCGCCGTCACCACTAATCCCGTATTCCCGACGCCGCGCCTGACTTGCCGTTCCGCAGACGATCCGTCATCGAACGCGGTGGCGCGCGCGACGGCGCGGCCCGGACAGGAGAGAACGATGCGCTCGTCCCACCTCGCGGCAGCATGCCTGTTGCTCTCCGCGCCCGCATTCGCGCAGGAGCACCCGGCGCCCACCCCGGTCGCCATGCCACGCATCACCTTGCCGCAGACTCCCCCGCCCGCCGCCGAGCAGGCGCCGCGCGCCAGCGTGCGCTTCGCGCCGTATCGCTACGACGACCTGCTGTGGGAGAACGACCGCACCGCGCACCGGATCTACGGCCCCGCGCTGCAGGCGCACGAGCCGCCGTCGAGTTCGGGGATCGACGCCTGGGGCAAGGCGGTGCCCTGGCCGTTCATGGAGCGCCAGCTCGCGACCGGCGACCAGCACGGCTATCACGGCGAGGGGATCGACTTCTACAACGTCGGCACCACCCGCGGCGTCGGCGGGCTCGGCGTGTGGCACGACAACAAGCTGTGGGTCTCGCGCAACTTCGCCCGCTACCGCATCCTCAGCGACGGGCCCGAGGTCGCCGAGTTCGAGGTCGACTACACACCGTGGCCGGTCGACGTCGGCCGCGTCGCGTGGGAGACGCGGCGCTTCAGCCTGCCGCTCGGCACCCATTTCACCCGGATGGTCTCGACGATCGGCTCGGACCGGCCCGATCCGCTGATCGTCGGCCTCGGCCTCGCCAAGCGCCCGACCGGCCAAGCCCCCGGCGTGTTCACCGCCGACCGCGCCCGCGGCTGGTTCAGCTTCTGGGGCCCGGCCGATCCCGACCAGGGCACGATGGGCACGGCGCTGCTGATCGATCCGGCGATGATCTTCGAGGTCAGGGAAGACGCCGACAACTACCTCGTGCTGCTCCGCGTCACGCCGGGCGTGCCGTTCGTCTATTATGCGGGCGCGGCCTGGGACAAAGGGCGGTTCATCCATAGCCAGGTCGAGTGGGAGGCCTATGTCGCGGGCCAGCGGCCGGCATTCGATCCGGATGGGCGGTGAGGATGGTGACGGTGACAGAGCATCAATTCAACGAATAGAGTGCACGGCCACCGTGATCCGAAGAACTGGTGGAGCGCAAGGAACAAGCCCCGCGCGCCCGTCCCTCCTTGGATATCAACCGGTTCTTAATGCGAGGCAACCTATTGGCGGCCCGGCCGTCGGGGCGGCGGACGCTATCACGGGAGCTCGTTGATGAGGGCCATGCTTGTCGGGTGCGTAGCGGTGTGTCTGGCCGCCTGTTCCGGACAGCAGCCGGACGCGACGACAGGGAATGGCGTCTATCCCTATGTCAACACCTCCGAACTCGGGGCTCTCCAGCTCTTCGGACGCTCGGCCGAAGCCCAGCAGGCATTCGGAGGAAAGGAAGCTTCGATCATTTTCAGCCCATCGAGGACCATGGCGATCTCGGGTAGCCACAAGTTGATCGATGGAAGCAATGGGTTGAGCTGCACCCTGCCCGACGACGAGTATGCGAGGTTGGCAGCGCTCCCCAACCCCTTCCCGCTCGTGCAAGGCAAGCTGGGCATCTTCAGCCCGGGTGGCGAAGTGGAGATCGAGAACTGCGAGATCGTGGCGATCGATGGGGCTGCTTGGGAAAAGGATTTCGAGGCGGGAAAATTCCCGGAGGTTCAGCGGCTGATTAGTCCCTTGGGGCGGGAGATGGCCGAATAACCACCCGGAAACCGGGCTTTCGTCCGTAGATCATGGAGTCTGTTCCCATGCTTACACACGGCGCGGCGCTGCTGGCGTTGGCCCTGCAAGCTCTCTCCGGAGGGGTCTCGATAGAGGCACAGCGAGCAGAGCGCGAGTCGGCGAGAGCCGAGCAGGCGGTCTGCAACGACGCGTACCTGCGGTATGGCGCGGCCCAGAGAGAGACCCGAGAAGGCCTGCAACAGCTGAACTGGGACCTTCCGGATGGCTTTGTCGACCCGTCCGCAATCAATGCGGCGCGGTATACGTATCAGGATCTCCACGCGTTGGTCCGGGACGAAACGGACCGGATAATGCGCTCGTACAATCCGTCCGGAGCAGCCTGCAGAGGGATTGCGGAGCGGGCAGAGCGCGTCATGAAACGCTACACGAACGGTATTGTCCATAAGACCTTCGATGCGATAGCCCGGTTGAACGACCGCTGCCGGAAAGAGCTGCAAAGCGGCCTCAATTTTCGCGAGATCACGGGCCGCTCCTCGCATGGAGAAGCCCGAACAGAGACGGGGATAGAACGGAGGCAGGTTTGCCCCATTTTCGCCCTGCCGCTGGTGGAGCTCAGAAACCGAGAATTGATCACTTCCGAGGAATACGAGGCCCAACTGGCTTTCCTGCCCAGGGATAATTGACGATAACGCCGGTGAGCCTCCCACCGTTCTGCGAAAGCCGGAGGAAGAAGGCGGAGGGGGCAGGAGAGTGCAACCTCCCTCGTGCTGCGATGGATGCAGGCCAATTCCGCCAAGGCTAAACGCCAACACGCAACTCAGAGACCCGCTGTCTCCACCGCGAGCCCCTCGATCGTTGCCGCCACGATCCGCTCGCCAAACGGCACCAAGGTCCATGTCGAGCGTGGAGTCGGCAATCTCGACAATCAGGCGAACCGTGTCCTTGCGCACCGGTCCCGCTTGCGGTGTCTCGCCGGTGATCAGCAGGTCGGGTTCGGACATGCTGCCCGGCGCCAGCTCGATCGAGCCCTCCGACCAGGCCTCCAGCCCCTCGCCCAGCGCATCGCAGGCATCCGCCAGACGCCGCAAGAGCCGCACCTTGCCTTCATGTGCTCCGCGTATTGCGCGTGTACGACGTAGATCGTGCCATCGATGAACTCCGCCCGCGCGAGGAGAAAAACGCGCCCGACCGGTCGAGCAGGACGAAGTCCTCGACCGTCAGCTTCGCCTGTCGCGGCTTCGAAAGAGCCTCGAGCGCAGTCATCGCAGCAGCTACACACATGCGCGATCCCAGAAAGCGCCGCCCCGGTTGGGAGTCGGAACCTGTCGGGGGCCGACCGCAAATTTCCGCGTGCCTACAAGCAATGTTCATGATATGTTCTCGTTCGTGCTCTTTGAAATGGTTGTTTAGCTCCTTTGCCGGCGCCGCAACGCGTAGCCGCGGCATCCCGCCTGCGCCTCCTCAGGGAAAGCGGGATGGGTTGTCCCGTGCCTGCCACTCGGCGCGGCCACCGGCCCGGATGCGTTCGATACGTCGCCGCGCGTCCTCGATGACCTTCGGCGGGATAAAGTGCGCGTTGGCCTGAAGGCTCCGCAGAGCATTGCGGCTCGCCCGCAGTTGTTCTCGCCAGGCTTCTTCGGTCGGCCACTCGCTCATACGCGCATCGGATCGTATGCGGCGGTTTACGTCAACGGCCCCGGTTCGGCCGTGCGGTTCGCCCGGCGCCGCGCGCTCCCCAGCAAGGGCCCATATGCCCCTGATAGGTGGCCCGTGTGCCCTTGGCGCGACCAACCATGCAAGCAGCTGAAATCGCAAGTGAACAGGAGGCCAGCCACCGGCCCGAAATGGGCCCGGGGTGGGCCTTGTGGGCCCATTGTGGGCCCATTGTGGGCCCCTGGATCGACCGAATGCGTCCCCCTCTCGCCCGCGAGGGGCGAGGCTCACGCCGCCTGCGGCGCCGCGTTCCTCACGCCCTCGTCGACGTGCGCCTCGAACTGCGCGAAGTTGTCGACGAACAGCTGCACCAGCGTCTGCGCGGTACGATCGTAATCGTCCTTGTCGGCCCAGCTCGCGCGCGGATCGAGCAGCGCAGGATCGACGCCCGGCACTTCGACCGGCACGTCGAAGCCGAAGTTCGGGTCCTTGCGGAACTCGGCCTCGTTGAGCGAGCCATCGAGCGCGGCGTTGAGCAGCGCGCGGGTCGCCTTGATCGGCATGCGCTTGATGCCGGGCATCGTCGCCTTGCCGCCGCTCCAGCCGGTGTTGAGCAGCCAGCACTGCACCTGGCCCTTGGCGATCCGCTCCTTGAGCAGGTTGCCGTAGACGCTGGGATGGCGCGGCATGAACGGGGCGCCGAAGCAGGTGCTGAAGGTCGCTTCGGGCTCGGTCACGCCGATCTCGGTGCCCGCGACGCGCGCGGTGTAGCCCGAGAGGAAGTGGTACATCGCCTGGTCGGGCGTCAGCTTGGCGATCGGCGGCAGCACGCCATAGGCGTCCGCGGTCAGCATGATGACGTTGGCGGGGACCGGGCCGAGGTTCTTCTCGCTGGTGTTCGGGATGAACTCGAGCGGGTAGGAACCGCGGCTGTTCTCGGCCAGAGACGCGTCGTCGAGATCAAGCTCGCGCGTCTCGGGATCCATGACGACGTTTTCGAGCACGGTGCCGAACATCTGGGTCGTCGCGTAGATCTCGGGCTCGGCTTCGGCCGAGAGGCGGATCATCTTGGCGTAGCAGCCGCCTTCGAAGTTGAAGACCGCCGTATCGGACCAGCCGTGCTCGTCGTCGCCGATCAGCGTGCGGCTGGCGTCGGCCGAAAGCGTGGTCTTGCCGGTGCCGGACAGGCCGAAGAACACTGCAGTCTTGCCGTCGGGGCCGATGTTGGCCGAGCAGTGCATCGGCATCACGCCCTTGGCCGGCAGCAGGTAGTTCAGGATCGTGAACACAGACTTCTTGATTTCGCCGGCATACCAGGTGCCGCAGATCGCCACGACGCGATCGGTGAAGTTCACGAGGATCGCGCAGTCCGAAGCCGTGCCGTCGAGGGCCGGATCGGCCTGGAAGCCTGGCAGGTTCAGGATGGTGAAGTCAGGTTTGAAGCC
>DATDLP010000457.1:0-6974 GCA_036519255.1 Croceibacterium sp. | reverse complement strand
GCGCGCGATGCGCTTGGCTTCCTCGGCATCGAACAGCGACTGGGTGCCGGGGCTGGTCAGCGCCAGCACCGCCTTGTCGATCCCGGCTTCGTCCATCGCCTGCAGGCGCAGTTCACCGAGGTCGAGCAGCCGCTCGCGGATGAACGTCGTGCGCTCGCTGGCGCTGGTGCCGTAAAAACCCCACAGGCTGACCGTGCCCTTGTCGGCGCGGCCTTCCTTCACGAGGCGCATGATCGCGTCGAATTGCTCCTGGGTGGCGAAGGCTTCCTCGGTGGCGATGCGCAGGTAGCCGCGATCCCCGCCGGTTTTCAGTTCGTGGGTCACAACTTCTCCATATCATAGCCCTCTCCCCTTCAGGGGAGCGGGTCGGGAGAGGGGGAGTCGCGCGACGTCGCTGCGTTCCCCTCTCCCTCCGCGCCTTCGGCGCTCCTCCCTCTCCCCTGAAGGGGAGAGGGCATAACGTCACCCCTCGTGCACCGCCTTGACCTGAAGGCACGCCATCACGCCCTCGGGCCCGTCCTCGCTGCCGTGGCCCGACCACTTGACCCCGCCGAACGGGGCGTCCGCCCCGCCGATCATGTGGCTGTTGATGCCGACCATTCCCGCCTCGATCTGCGCCGCGAGCCGGCGCTGGCGCTTGACGTCGTCGGTCCAGGCGTAGGCGGCGAGGCCGTAGGGCAGGCGGTTGGCCTCGGCGATCATCTCGTCCTCGCCCTTGAACGGGTTGATCAGTGCGACCGGGCCGAACGGCTCCTCGTTCATGATCTGCGCCTCGAGCGGAATCTCGCTGAGCACCGTCGGCTGGTAGAAGAACCCGCGGTTGCCGATCCGCGCGCCGCCGGTGCCGAGCTTGGCGCCCTTGTCCTTGGCGTCGCCAATCAGGCGGTCCATCGCCTCGGGCCGGCGCGGGTTGGCCATCGGGCCCATCTGCGTCTGGGTCTCGAGCCCGTCGCCGACCTTCACGGCCTTCGCTCGCTCGATGAACCCGTCGCGGAAGCGCTCGAACACGTCCTCCTGCACGATGAATCGCGTCGGGCTGACGCAGACCTGGCCGCAGTTGCGGTACTTGCCCATCACCGCGGTATCGAGCACGCGGTCGACGTCGACGTCGCCGAACACCAGCACCGGGCCGTGGCCGCCGAGCTCCATCGTGGTGCGCTTCATGTCTTCGGCCGCAAGCTTGGCGAGGTGCTTGCCGACCACGGTCGAGCCGGTGAAGCTGAGCTTGCGGATGACCGGCGAGCCGAGCAGGTGGCGGCTGACCTCGTCGGGCACGCCGAACACCGCCTGTGCGACTTCCTTGGGCAGGCCGGCGTCGAGCAGGCACTGCAGCACCCCGAGCGCCGAGGCCGGGGTTTCCTCGGCCGCCTTCATGATTACCGAGCAGCCCGCGGCAATCGGCGCGCCGAGCTTGCGGCCGGGATTGCCGAGCGGGAAGTTCCACGGCGCGAACGCGGCGACCGGGCCGACCGGCTCGTAACGCACCGTCGAGCGCAGGCCTTCGGGGCGGACCAGCTCGCGGCCGTAGAGGCGGAAGCACTCGCCGGCGTAGAAGTTGAACAGGCCGACGTTCATCATCAGCTCGATCTTCGCCTCGGCGAACGGCTTGCCCTCTTCCAGAGTGGCGATCCGGGCCATCGTGTCGGCGCGCTCGAGCATCAGCCGCGCCGCGCCCTGCAGCACCGCGGCGCGCTCCTGCGGAGTCGACTTGCGCCAGATCTTGAAGCCCTTCGCCGCGACCTCGAGCGCGCGGTCGAGATCGGCCGCCTCGGCCAGCGGCAGCGTTCCGATGGGCTCGCCCGTGACCGGGTTGACCACGTCGAAGGTGCGGCGGCCGCCGCCGGAGACCTTCTCGCCGTCGATGATCATGTGCAGCGCGGGGTAGTCAGCCAAGGGGACCTCCTTCGTGGACCACGGGAGAGCCTGTGCGAGCCAATCCCGAAGGCTGCTCGGAGGACATACGACTCTCCCGGTTCGTATGTGTTGCTTACGATTGCGGCGAGCCCGGCTTCAAGTCAACGCTGGCGGCGCGCCGCTCAGCCGCGCAGCGCATCGAGCCGCGCGACTTCCTCGCGGAAGGGGCGGATGCCGCGCCACATGAAGAACGTAGCCGCCGGCAGGAACACCGCGGCGGTGATCAGCAGCGCCTGCCACACCTTGTCCGGATCGCCGACGATCAGGTCGCTGACGAGGCCGATCACCTGGCTGCCCATCGCGCCGAAGAAGGTGAACATGAACAGGTACAGCGCGGTCGCCTGCCCGCGCAGCTCGTTGGGGACGATGCTCTGCACCGCGGCGTTCTGCGCCGGCGCGCCGGCGAGGCTGAAGAACATGGTCAGCACAATGCCGCCGATCGCGAGCTCGGGGGTTGGCATCAGCGGGGTGAGGATGGTGACGGCAGTGTTGCAGGCGAAGATGATCGCCGTCGCGCGAATGAAGGCGTCCTTGTGGCGCTTGCCGAGCCAGGTGACGAACAGCCCGCCGACGGTGATGCCCGCGAGCATCGCGACCAGCAGCAGCGGACCGAGCAGCGCGCTGATGTCCTGCTCCGCCCAGTCATAGGTCCGGTGGAGGAAAGGCACCCGCCATGCGCTGAGGCCCTGGCTCTCGACCGCCGACAGCGCGAGTGCGGCGAACAGCGGCAGGAACACGATCTTGCGCGACCACAGCGCCTTGGCCGCGTCCCAGCCTATGATCAGCGCGATCCGGCGGCCGAACGAGGTGCCGGCGGGCAGCGCGGCCGAGACGTTGGGTGGGTTGCGCCGCGGCGGTTCCTTGACCAGCAGGAACAGCAGCGCGGCGAGCAGGCCGGGCGCGCCGACCATGACCATGATCCACTGCCAGCTGAACACGGTGAGACCGAGGAACGAGGTCTTCTCGGGCCAGGTGTCGGTCCACGCGAGCAGGTAGCCGCCGCCCCACGTGCCGCCCGAGCTGCCCAGAATGTAGCCGAGCTGGAGCAGCGCGAACACCAGCGGGATCCGCGCCGGGCGGAAAAAGTCCGACAGCAGCGAATACGAGCCCGGGCCGTTGGCCGCACCGCTCGCCTGGACGAACAGCCGCGAGCCGACGAACTGACCGAAGCTCTGCGCGAGCCCGCCGAGCGCAGTGATGGTGCCGATCAGCGCGATCCCGCCCGACAGCACGTACTTGCGCGGGAACACGTCGACCAGCCGGGCGAGCGGGACGCCGAGAATCACGAACGCGATCACGCTCGCCGGGCCCTGCACGAAGCCAAGCATGGTGTCCGAGATCACGAAGCTCTGCTTCATCCGCTCGGCGAGCATCTGGAAGATCGCCAGGTCGAAGAAGTTGAGGAAGGTCGCGAAGATGATGCAGAACAGCGCGTAGAAGCCGGCCTTCTCGCCCGGCCAGGGCATGTCCCTCGCGCCGGAGGCCTCGCCCGAGTCGGCGACCGGTGCTCCTCCGGTGGGCGCGATGGCCATGGCTTGTCTCCCCGCTGCCCCGCGTTCCCCGGGGTCGTTCTGCCGCGATTCCGCTTGCCCCCATTTCTAGGAGGCGAATAGGAAAAGGCGAGCGGGAAAGTTGTCGCATCGCGTCGCGTGGACGGCAAGCGCAGGAGAGGATTGGTTGCGATGCAGGACCTCGCCGGCAAGACCGCGTTCGTCACGGGCGGCGCGAGCGGAATCGGACTCGGGATCGCCAAGGCGCTGCTCGGCGAAGGGATGAAAGTCGTCGTTGCCGACATTCGCGAAGACCACCTCGAGGACGCGCGCGAGGAGCTCGACGGGCGCGGCGACGTGCTGCCGCTCCCGCTCGACGTGACCGACCGCGAGGCTTACGCCGCGGTGGTCGACGAGACCGAGCGTAAGTTCGGCAAGATCCATCTGCTGGTGAACAACGCCGAGGTCGCTGCGCTCGGCCCGGTCGAGCTGGCCGCTTACGGCGACTGGGACTGGACGCTCGGCGTGTGCCTCGGCGGCACGATCAACGGCATCGTCACGATCCTGCCGCGGATTCTCGCGCACGGTGAGGGTGGGCACATCGTTTCGACCGCCTCGATGAGCGGGCTCGTGCCGCATCCGGGCGCGGCGACGTACGTCACCGCCAAGAGCGCAATCGTCGGCCTGATGGAATCGATGCGCGCCGAGCTCGAGGATCGGGGGGTGATCTGCTCGGCGTTCTGCCCCGGCGTCGTGCAGTCGAACATCGCGGAGACCGGCTATGCCGAGAGCGGCGAGGCGCGGCAGGCGTCGGGCAGCTTCGGGCACCTGTTCATGACCAAGGAGGAGGTCGGCCAGCGGGTGCTCGAGGGTATCCTCGCCGAAGAGCTCTACATCCTGACCCATTCCGAGTTCCTCGACGGAGTCAGGGATCGCGCCGCGGCGATGGTCGCTGCGGTGCCGCACCGGCGGCCCGAGAACCACGAATACAAGCAGACTTTCGCACGGCTGTTCCGCAATCCGGTGCATGCCGCAGAAATCGCCCGACAGGAGAAGCTCAAGGCATGAGTGTGCAGACTTACGACGACCAGTACGCGGCCGACCGCGCCGCGATCGAGGACCTGATGGCGCGCTATCTGTTCGCGCTCGACTATAACGATCTCGACAGCTTCATCGCGATGTTCACCGACGACGCCGAGTTCGAGTTCGCGCGCGGGCGGGTGGCGGGGAAGGACAATATCCTCGCCGCGGTCCAAGGCTTCAAGAAGCGCATCGGCGAGCACTACAAGGACGAGGACGGCAACCCCGCTGTGCTGCGCCACGTGCTTGCGCACACCGCGATCCGTGTCGAAGGCGACCGCGCCTGGACCCGCGCGCAGTGGTTCGAGATGGCCAACGACGGGCCGGGCAAGAGCCTCAAGATGGGCACCTTCGGAATCTACGAGGACCAGCTGAAGAAGATCGACGGCCGCTGGCTGTTCACCGAGCGGCGCATCCTCAACGAGTTCCTGCCGGGGCGCGAGAGCGGGCCTGGCAATCCGATCCGCACGATGGACGCGGCGGCGGAGGCGTGATCCTTCGACAGGCTCAGGACTCCCGCGACCGGGCAGAGATAGCGGACCTCATGGCCCGCTATCTGTTCGCGATGGATTACCACGACGCCGATGCCTACGCCGAGTGCTTCGCGGAGAACGGGGTGCTCGACTATGCGATGGGCACGCTCGTCGGCCGCGAGGCGATCCGCGCCGAGGCGCTGGTGTTCCGCGACAAGATCGCCGAGGTGTTCAAGGACTGGCAGGGCAATCCCGCCAAGCTGCGCCATTGCGTCCACCAGAAGGCCATCCGCATCGACGGCGACCGCGCGTGGAACACGGGGCTGTGGTGGGAGATGACCAACGGCGGCCCCGAAGGCCGGCCGGCGACGCCATCGTTCGGGACCTACGAGGACGAACTGGTCCGTGTCGACGGGCGCTGGCTGTTCCAGCGGCGCAAGATCTACAACGAGTTCCTGGAGGGACGCCAGTCGGGCCCGGGCAACCCGGTGCTGGCGATGAATGCTGCTGGGGAGAACAGCCAATGATCGATTTCGCCGGCCGCACGGCTTTCGTCACCGGCGGCGCCAACGGCGTCGGCATCGGCATCGTGCGCAACCTGCTCAACGCGGGCGCCCGGGTGGCGATCGCCGACATCCGTCAGGACGCGATCGACACCGCGCTCGCCAGCCTCGACAACCGCGAGGTCATGGGCGTGCGGCTCGACGTGATGGACCGCGCGGGCTTCGCCGCCGCGGCGGACGAGGTCGAGGCGGCGTTCGGGCCGGTCAGCCTGCTGTTCAACAATGCCGGCATCAATCTCTTCCAGACGATCGAGGACAGCTCGTTCGACGATTGGGACTGGGTGCTGGGGGTGAACCTGCACGGGGTGATAAACGGTGTCGGCACGTTCGCGCCGCGGATGAAGGCGCGCGCGCTGTCGGGCGAGGTCGAGGGCGGGCACGTGACCAACACCGCGAGCATGGCAAGCTTCATCGCCGGCGGCGCGCCCGGAATCTACAACACGGCCAAGTTCGCGGTGCGCGGGCTCAGCTATTCGCTGCGGCATTCGATGTACCAATACGGCATCGGTGTCTCCGTGGTGCACCCGGGCCTGGTCAAGAGCGTGATCTACGCGAGCGACGATGTGCGCCCCGACAACCTCAAGAGCGCGATGAAGCCGGTCGACGCGGCCGCCGTCCAACGGCTTGCGGGAATCCACGACTACGGCATGGAGCCCGACGTGATCGGCGCGCGCATCCTCGACGGCATCCGCGAGAACCGCGCGAACATCTTCACCCACCCCGACCACAAGGACGAGGTGCGCGAGATCATGGGCGAGATTCTCGCCGACTACCGCGACTATCCCGAGGACGACGGCTTCGACCAACGCGTCGCGTTCGAGAAGATCCGCCGCGAGAACTTCGCCGAGACGCGGCGCAAGGCGAAGGCGCTCGGGTGACGCCTCACGTTCAGGATACGTCTGCTAGGGCCGCCCCATGAAGGCCTTCCCGCTCGTCCTCGCAACCGCCCTGCTCGCTCCCGCCGCCGCCGCGCAGCAGCCGCCGGCCTATACCCTCGAGCATCGCATGCTGTTGCGCTGCTCGGCCGCGTTCGCGATCGTCGCTGCCGAGCAGCAGCGCGGGGTAGCCTCGGCGCTGGCCTATCCGGCGCTCGGCGAGCGCGGACGCGAGTATTTCGTGCGCGCGAGCGTGCGCGTGATGGACGATCTCAAGCTGACCCGCGAGCAGGTAGAGGCCAGCCTGCGTGCCGAGGTCGAGGGCTTGCAGAAGGCCTCGAGCGAGGCGGCCGATCCGGCGGCCGCCATCGAAAGCGTGATGCAGCCGTGCCTTTCCGCGCTCGAGGTGTCCGGGCTGTAGACGCGTCGCGCGCCATGCTGCATGAGCCTCGGCTCGATGTGGCAATTGTATTTTTTCCCTTTGTGTCCCTTCAGCCGCAAAGTGCGGCTTGCGCTCAGCGAGAAGGGTGTCGGATACGAGCTCGCGCGCGAGTACCCGTGGGACGGCAGCGACGAGTT
>DATDLP010000456.1:0-4283 GCA_036519255.1 Croceibacterium sp. | reverse complement strand
GGTAAGCAGCGCCTCGAGCGCGGCGCGGCCGTTCGACTTGAGCAGGTCGTCGGGGTCCATCCCGGCGGGCAGGGTGACGAACTGCAAGGAGTGGCCCGGGCGCAGCAGCGGCAGCGCGCGCGCGGCGGCGCGCATCGCGGCGCGCTTGCCGGCGGCGTCGCCGTCGAAGCACAGGATCGGCTTTTCGGTCAGCCGCCAGAGCAGTTCGAGCTGGCGCTCGGTCAGCGCGGTGCCCATCGGCGCGACCGCCTCGTCGATCCCGGCCGCGGCGAGCGCGACCGCGTCCATCTGGCCTTCGACCACCACGACACGTCCGGACTTGCGCGAGGCCGGGCCGGCGCGGTGCAGGTTGAACAGCGTGCGGCCTTTATCGAACAGCGGGGTGTCGGGCGAATTGAGGTACTTGGGCGCATCCTTCTTGGTCGCGTCGAGGATGCGCGCGGCGAAGCCGATCACGCGGCCGCGCGCGTCGTGGATCGGGATCGTCAGGCGGCCGCGGAAGCGGTCGTAGGGCTCGCGCTCCTCGGTAGCGATCCGCAGCCCGGCCTCGATCAGCATCGGCTCTTCGAACTGCTTGAGCGCGGCCTTCAGCGCATTGCGGCTTTCGGGCGCGAAGCCGAAGCCGAACCGTTCCATCGTGTGCGCGTCGAACCGGCGCGACTTGAGGTAGTCGCGCGCCCTGGTGCCTTCGGGCGTGTCGAGCTGGGCGCGGAAGAAGTCTTGCGCGGCGGCCATCACCTCATGCAGCCCGGCCTGGCGCTCCGCCTGCTCCGCCTGGCGCGGGTCGGGCGCGGGGACCTCCATCCCGGCCTCGGCCGCCAGCTCCTTGACCGCGTCCATGAACTGGAGGCCGCGCTGGTCGGTCATCCAGCGGATCACGTCGCCGTGCGCGCCGCAGCCGAAGCAGTGGTAGAAGCCCTTGTCGTCGTTGACCGTGAAGCTCGGGGTCTTCTCGTTGTGGAACGGACAGCACGCCTTCCATTCGCGCCCGGCGCGGATGAGCTTGGTCGTGCGCATGACCACGCTCGACAGCGTGACGCGCGACCGCAGTTCGTCGAGCCATTGAGGACTAAGCATGGGCCGGGCAGCCTACGCGCCGCGGGTGATTCCCGCTAGCGCACAGGGCTGTGAATAAGGGGGAGTCAGGCCAAACTGTCCTTCACCCACCCGCTCGCCTTGCCCATGTCGAGCACCGTCCCGTGTCGCGCCTTGAGCTCGGCCATCACGCGGCCCATGTCCTTGATCCCGCTCGCGCCGAGCTCGTCCTTGATCGCCTCGATCGCGACCTTGGTCTCGGCCTCGTCCATTTGTCGCGGCAGGAACTCCTCGATCACGCCAAGCTCGCCGCGCTCGATCCCCGCGAGCTCCTCGCGGCCACCCTGTTCGTACAGCGCGATCGATTCGCGGCGCTGCTTGGCCATCTTCTGCAGCACGTCGATCACCAGCGCGTCGTCCTCGATCGGCTTGGCGGCGGTGCGCTGCTCGATGTCGCGGTCCTTGAGCTTGGCCAGGATCAGGCGGACCGCGGCGAGGCGGTCCTTCTCGCCGGCTTTCATTGCCGCAATCTGGGCCTGCTTGAGATCGTCGCGGAGCATTTGTTCGGTCTTTCCGGTGGATGGTCTGATTACCCGCCCGCCTAGCGGCATTTTTCGGCTCTGGCGAGGTTGACGCGGGGGAGGGCGGGGTCTAGCGGCCGGGACTTAGCACCTATCGTCGGAAACCCCTCAACGGAGAGCCCATGGCCCTGTCCGCGCCTTCGCCTGCACAACCGAAAGGAGCGACCGGAGTCCTCGTTCTGGCCGACGGGACCGTGGTCTGGGGCAAGGGCTTCGGCGCCACCGGCAGCGCGGTGGGCGAGGTGTGCTTCAACACCGCGATGACCGGCTACCAGGAAGTCCTGACCGATCCGTCGTACGCGGCGCAGATCGTCACCTTCACCTTCCCGCACATCGGCAACGTCGGGACCAATCCGCAGGACATCGAATCGGCGGTCGAAGGCGCGGTCGGCTGCGTGGTGCGCGAGGAGATCACCCGTCATTCGAGCTTTCGCGCCGAGAGCGAGTTCGTCGACTGGCTCGCCGCGCAGGGCAAGATCGGTCTTTCGGGTATCGACACCCGTGCGCTGACCCGCCGCATCCGCGTGCTCGGCGCGCCCAACGCGGTGATCGCGCATGACCCCAAGGGCAAGTTCGACATTCCCGCGCTGCTCAAGCGCGCGCAGGACTGGCCGGGGCTCGAGGGCATGGACCTCGCCCGCCGCGTCAGCCGCGAGAAGCACGAAGACTGGCAAGGCGGCCCGTGGAAGCTCGGCCACGGCTATGCCCGCGCGCCGTGGGACAAGCGCCCGCACGTGGTCGCGGTCGACTACGGCTCGAAGGACAACATCTTCCGCAACCTCGTGAAGGCCGGGGCGAAAGTGACCGTGGTGCCGGCGCAGACCTCGCTCGACGCAATCCTCGCGCTCGAGCCCGCCGGCGTGTTCCTGTCGAACGGTCCGGGCGACCCGGCGGCGACCGGCGAATACGCGGTGCCGACGATCCAGGGCCTGCTCGAGCGCGACGTGCCGGTGTTCGGCATCTGCCTCGGCCACCAGATGCTCGGCCTCGCGGCCGGAGCGAAGACCGCCAAGATGCACCAGGGCCATCGCGGCGCGAACCACCCGGTCAAGCGGCTGGCCGATGGTGTGGTCGAGATCACCTCGATGAACCACGGCTTCGCGGTCGACAACGCGACGCTGCCCGACACCGTCGAGGAGACCCACGTCTCGCTGTTCGACGGCTCGAACTGCGGCATCGCGATCAAGGGCAAGAAGGCGTTCGGCGTGCAGTACCACCCCGAGGCGAGCCCGGGGCCGCACGACAGCTTCTACCTGTTCGAGAAGTTCGTGGGGATGCTGGGGTGACCAAAGTCATCCTTGCCGCAGGCAGCGCAATGGTCGCGTTGGTAGGATGCGCGCACGACAGCTGGGCGAGCATGCAGGAAGAGTTTCCCGACGTGCGCGCCAACTGCGGTCTGCAGGGCGCTAGCCTCAGTCGCGACGCGCACGACAAGCGCCTGCTCCGCTTGACCTTTCGCGACCGCAGCGCGGTCGAGATCGCCGCGCGCGCCGACGGCAGCCTGGGCTGCGTCGAGGCCTGGGCCAGCGAGCGCGGCTACACTCTCACGACAGAAGGCGTCTGATGCCCAAACGTACCGACATCTCCTCGATCCTCGTCATAGGCGCCGGCCCGATCATCATCGGCCAGGCCTGCGAGTTCGACTATTCGGGGACCCAGGCGATCAAGGCGCTCAAGGAGGAGGGCTACCGGGTCGTCCTGGTCAACTCCAACCCGGCGACGATCATGACCGATCCCGAGTTCGCCGACGCGACCTACGTCGAGCCGATCACCCCGGCGATCGTGGCCAAGATCATCGAGAAGGAGCGGCCCGACGCGCTGCTGCCGACGATGGGCGGGCAAACCGCGCTCAACTGCGCGCTGGCGCTGTTCAACGACGGTACGCTCGAGAAGTTTGGCGTGAAGATGATCGGCGCCGATGCCGATGCGATCGACAAGGCCGAGAACCGCCAGCGGTTCCGCGAGGCGATGGACAAGATCGGGCTCGAGAGCGCCCGTTCCGGCGTCGCCAACACGATCGACGAGGCCTTCGCGGTGCTCGAGCGCACCGGGCTGCCGTCGATCATTCGCCCCAGCTTCACGCTCGGCGGCACCGGCGGCGGCGTGGCTTACAACAAGGCCGAGTTCGAGGCGATCGTGCGCTCGGGGCTCGATGCCTCGCCGACCACCGAGGTGCTCATCGAGGAGAGCCTGCTCGGGTGGAAGGAATACGAGATGGAAGTCGTGCGCGACCGGCACGACAACGCCATCATCATCTGCTCGATCGAGAACGTCGACCCGATGGGCGTGCACACCGGCGATTCGATCACCGTCGCCCCGGCGCTGACGCTGACCGACAAGGAATACCAGATCATGCGCAGCGCGAGCATCGCGGTGCTGCGCGAGATCGGGGTCGAGACCGGCGGCTCGAACGTGCAGTTCGCGGTCAATCCGCGCGACGGCCGGCTGATCGTGATCGAGATGAACCCGCGCGTGTCGCGCTCGTCGGCGCTGGCCTCGAAGGCCACCGGCTTCCCCATCGCCCGCGTCGCCGCCAAGCTCGCGGTCGGCTACACGCTCGACGAGATCACCAACGAGATCACCGGCGCGACGCCGGCGAGCTTCGAGCCGACGATCGACTACGTCGTCACCAAGATCCCGCGCTTCGCGTTCGAGAAGTTCAAGGGC
>DATDLP010000455.1:0-3828 GCA_036519255.1 Croceibacterium sp. | reverse complement strand
GCACCGCCCGTTGCCCGGCGTAGCGCACCAGATAGCTGCCGAGCGAGGCGGCGACGATCTCGACCGTCGAGCCCGCGCGCGGCGGGTCGTAGGCGGCCGGCGCACTGTCGACGAACTCCCACTCGGTGCCGTCCGCCAGCGTCAGCAGGTAGATCCCCGGCTGGCGCTCGACCGCGTGCGCCACCCGCGCCGAGATTCGCTCCGGCCCGGCTTGCGCGGCAGGCCGCGGAAGCTGATTGGCGCCGAAGCCGGCGTCGGCTCGCTGCTCCGCCCGCGCGGGGGCCTGGGGCACCGCTGCCGTCCGCTGCTCCGGTGCGTCGAGCGGGATCCGGTCGTAGCACGCCATTCTCGCGCTCGCGTCCGCCAGCCCGCGGCACTCGCGCAGCATGCCCGCGAGCGGGCGTTCGTCGGATTGCGCGAGCCCCGCCGCCGGGACCGACGCCAGCGCCGCCGCAACGGCCAGCCGTGCGAGTCCGGCGAAGTGGCGGCAGGTCCAGGGAGCAGGACCTGCCGCCAGCGCCGTCGGCCGGAACCGTCTCCCGGCCGCTGCGTCAGAAGCTGACATTGACACCGACGTAGAACCGCCGGCCGAGCACGTCGTAGTTGCCCGCATCGTACCGTCCGCCCGCGAGGCGCCCGTCGCCGGCCACCACCGAGGCGTCGACCGCGATCAGCGGCGGGGCTTCGTCCAACAGGTTGTCGATGCCGAAGCGGAAGTTGAGGTTGTCGTTGAGCGAGTAGCGCCCGTTCAGGTTGAACAAGTCGTACGACGGCGCCCCGCCGATCGTGCTGTTGGTCGTGGTCACCGTGGTCACGTGGTCGAGCGACGGGAAGTGCCGCCACTGCACCCCGACGTCGAACGACCCGAGGTTGTAGTTGAGCCGGCTGAACACCTTCCAGCGATACGATCCGGCCTGCGTGCCGACCTCTCCGCCGCCGGTGGTGCCAGCGTAGTCGGTCAGCGGGATCACGTACTGGTCGGGCGTGGTCGCAAACTCGAACAGGTAGGTGAAGTTGGTGTTGAACGAGATCCGCCCCGGCAGGCCGACCCCTACCTCCTCGAACCGCACGCCCCAGTCGAGCTGGACGTCGAAGCCCGAGGTTTCGACCCGGCCGAGGTTCGAGTAGTTGACCGTGATCTGCTGCGTCTCGCCGGTGGTCTGATCGCGCTGGATCCGCTGGCAGGCGGCATTGAGCGTGTACTCCGGGTTGAAGATATCGCTGAAGCACTGGCGATAGACCGAATCCACCCCCTGCAGCGAGATGCCATCCTTGAGCAGCACGTTGTAGTAGTCGGCCGACAGCCGCAGGCTGTTGGCCCAAGGGCTCTCGAACGGCGACGAGATCACCCCGCCGATCGTGTAGACGTAGGCGGTTTCCTCCTGCAGCTCGCTCGCGCCGGCCGAGAGCGAGGTGATGAATGCGCCGCCCTGGCCGGTCGGGTATACCCGTCCGTCGCGGTAGTACTGCGCGGAGCCCGCGGTCCCCATCATCTGCCGGCACAGCGCTTCCACCGCCGCGGCGTTGTCGGGGTTGGGGGCTGTGTTGGCCGAGTAGTTGCCGTAGCCGAACGGCGCCACGGTATTACCGCGCGAGCAGGCGTCGCCATCGTTGCCGTTGACCAGCGTCTGCGTGCGCGAGGTGAACACCTCGCCGAGGTTCGGCGCGCGGCTCGCCTTCTGGTAGCCGCCGCGGAAGCGCAGCCAGTCGATCGGCACCCACTCGGCGTTGATCTTGTAGGTCGGGCTCGAGCCGATCGTGCTGTAGTCCGACAGGCGGTAGCCGAGCTCGAGATTGAGTTCCTCGGCGAACGGCAGGCCGGACAGCACCGGCACCAGCAGCTCGCCGTAAGCCTCCTTGACCGTGATCGAGCCTTCGGTGCCCGCCTGCGGGAAGATGCCGTTGACGGTCTCGAAGAAGGTCGAGCCCTCGACCGACGAGCTGTCGGCGTGGAACTGCAGCGAGTTGGTGCGGATCGCCGCGCCGGCGGCGAAGCGCAAGTCGCCATAGGGCAGCGCGAACAGCCCGCCCTGCAGGTTGGCCTCGGCGACCTTCTGCTTGAGCCGGTTCTCGACTTGCGCGTCGATCCGCACCGCGTCGCCGCAGTCCTCGCTGTAGTCCTGCGCGGTGTTGAACGGGCTGATCCCGGTGGTGCAGGTCGCGGTCGCGCCGTTGCGGTTGGCGCCGGGCGGAACCGCGTTGCCCTGCGTGCGGAAGTTGCGACCGTAGTTCGGCGCCTGCACGATCGTGCGGAACTGGTCGGCCGAGAAGAACCCGTAGGTGTCTGTCTTGGCCACGGTCTCGCCGTACGATCCGGTCACGTCCCAGGTCAGGTCGGTGCCCGGGATCTCGCCGTCGAACCCGGTCACCAGCTGGTAGGTGGTGACGTTGTTGTCGGTGTAGCGCCGCGCGATCGAGGTCGGGACGATGTCCGCCCGCCAGTCGGCGTTGGCGGTCGGCCGGCTGTCGAGCAGCAGCGCGAGCTCGCTGGGCACCGGGAACACCTGCTTGTTGGTGCACCCGCCGGTCGCCGGGCAGTTGAGCCCGTACTTGCCGCCCGGCAGGTAGTCGGCATGCGTGTTGCCGTTGGCCAGCCGCGACGAGGGAATCCCGAACGTCGCGTTCCCGGTGTAGATACTGTCGTTGTACGGGATCAGCACGCCGAACGAGCCGAGTGCAACCGTGTTGAGGCCGAGCGTCTTGGTCCGTGTCCGCGCGAAGGTCGCCTGGCTGATGAACCGGATGCTGTCGGTGATCTCGTACTCGCCCTTGCCGAAAAACGACCAGCGCTGCTGCGGGGTCGAGAGCAGCTCCTCGGTGTTGTTCTGCGCCAGCAGGCCGGTCGCGAGGGTCTTCTGCTCGAGCCCGTCGATCGTGCCCTTGTAGCCGTAGAACAGCGGCACGTACTGGCCGACGGTCGCCGGCGGCACCACCGCCAGCCGGGTCGAGGTGTTGAGGAACAGGCTGCTGTCGTCGTTGATGTACACGGTCGAGGCGCGGGGGATGTTGACCCCGGCGGGTGCGCCCTTGCCTTGGAACAGCGCGTTGAGCGCGGCCTGGCTCGGCTGGTAGTTCGCCGCCGTGCCGCCCGAGGGCACGTGGAACGCCACGGCGTTCTCGTTGAGGAAGAACTCCGAGCCCGCGATGTTCGGATCCATGAACAGGTCGCGGTACCACGGCCGGTCGACCCGCAGGATCGCCTCGCGGTTGTAGTGCTCCATGCCGAGCATCACGTTGCCGCGCCCGCCGTCGAGGTCGGCGCCGACCAGCGTCGCGACGCGGTATTCCTCGCCGTCGCCGCGCTCGGAGATGCCGCCTTGCGCGTCGACCTCGAACCCGGTGAAGTTGTCCTTGAGGATGAAGTTGACCACGCCGCCGACCGCATCCGCACCGTAGGTCGATGACGCGCCGCCGGTGATGACCTCGACGCGCTGCACCGCAGCTGACGGGATCGAGTTGATGTCGACCACTCCGGTGCCGCTGACCGGCATCCCGCGGCGGCCGTCGATCAGGACGAGGTTTCGGTTGGATCCGAGTTGCCGCAGGCTCACGGTCGAAACGCCGATAGTGTTGTTGGCGTTGGCCTGGAAATCACCAGTGTTGAACTGGGTCAGCGCCGGGGTGAACTGGGGCAGCTTGTTGAGGTTGGCCTCGAGGTTGATCTGGCTGCTTTCCTCGATGAGATCGGCATCTACGGTCACGATCGGGCTTGTCGCGACGTAGTCGCGGCGCGCGATGCGCGAGCCGGTGACGACGATGCTGTTGGTCGATGCCGGCTCGGTGGCGGTCTCGCCCGCCGGCGGACGCGCGTCGGCTTCCGCCTGGTCG
>DATDLP010000454.1:0-5830 GCA_036519255.1 Croceibacterium sp. | reverse complement strand
GGCGCGCGCCGGGCGGCTGGCGTTCGGCACGGTCGAGTCCTGGCTGGTGTACAAGCTCACCGGCGCGCACCTGAGCGATGCCGGCAACGCCAGCCGCACGCTGCTGCTGCCGCTGGCCGGGGCGGGCTGGGACGAGGACCTCTGCGCGCTGTTCGGCGTGCCGCGCGCCACGCTGCCTGAAGTGGTCGACAGCGCCGGACACTTCGGCGCGACCACGCTGTTCGGTGCGCCGATCCCGCTCTGCGGGCTCGCCGGCGACCAGCAGGCGGCGACGATCGGCCAGGGCTGCCTCGCCCCGGGCGATACCAAGGCGACTTACGGCACCGGAGCGTTCGTGCTGTCGAACCAGGGCACCCGCGTCCCGCGCTCGGCCAACCGGCTGCTGGGCACCGTGCTGCACCAGCTCGGAGGCGAGCGGCACTACGCGCTTGAAGGGTCGGTGTTCGTCGCCGGCAGCTTCATCAAATGGCTACGCGATTCGCTCGGCTTCGTCGGCACCGCGGCCGAGACCGAAGCGCTCGCGCGCTCGGTCGAGGACACCGGCGGGGTGGTCGTCGTGCCCGCGCTCTCGGGCCTCGGCGCGCCGCACTGGCGGCCCGAGGCGCGCGGCCTGATCACCGGGCTCTCGTTCGCCACCGGCAAGGCGCATATCGTGCGGGCCGCGCTCGGCGCGATGGCGCACCAGACGGCCGATCTCGCCGCCGCGTTCGCCGCCGACGGCGCGGCTTGCTCGGTGCTCAAGATCGACGGCGGCATGGCGGCGAACGACTGGATGGCGCAGGATGTCGCGGACATCACGGGTCTGACGGTCATCCGCCCCGACTTCGTCGAGACCACCGCGCTCGGCGCGGCCATGCTCGCGGCGGTCGGCGCCGGCATCCATTCCTCGCTCGAGGTTGCCGCCGCTGCGATGATTGGCCCGGCGCGGCAGTTCGGGCGGTCGATGGGAGAGGACCAACGCCAGGCGCGCGAGGCGGCCTGGGCGGCAGCGCTGGCGAAGGTCTGACCTAGAGCCCCACCACGGCGAGCCCGAGCCTTTCGCGCAGGCGGTGGATCGCGGCCGGATGCATCTCGAACCGTGTGCGCCACGCGTTGTCCAGCCGCTCGATCCGGGCGTAGAACCGCCGGGTGCGGTCGATCAGCTCGGCCAGCGCGGGGTGGATTACGTCGAGGTGCTCGTGCGCGATTTCCGGCTGCGCCGGCGGCAGCCGGCCGTGACGGCGCAACTGGAACTCGCTGAGCTCGCCGGAGAAATAGGCGCGCTGGTTGAGCAGCCAGGCGATCGCATGCATCATCCGGGTGGTCGCGCGCAGCGCCTCGCACGAGAGCGCGATGCGGGCCAGGTCCTCGTCCCGACCCACGACGGTCAGCCGCCGGGTCAGATCGAACGCTTCGCGCACCTCGTCGGCAAGCGAAAGCGCTTCGCCATAAAGCGCTTCGACGATCGTCGGGCTGATGTCGGCGGTCTGAGCCATGGTCGCAACTGAGTCAGCTACTCCAACAGTTGAGTCCTGCGCCAGTTCCAAACCGCGGTTTTCCGCCGCCGCCCCGTAGTGTCCCGTTCGGAAACGGACGGGTAAACCCCGAATGGCCTCTCAGGCGATGATGTCGGGGGTCAGGTAATCCTCGATCAGCGCGATCTGGTCCTTGAGCTTTAGCTTGCGCTTCTTCAGCCGCGCAATCTGCAACTGGTCCTGGCTGTCGGCGCCGATCAGCGCGCTGATCGCGGCGTCGAGATCGCGGTGCTCGATCCGCAAGCCCGCCAGCCGCTTGCGCATCTCCTCTTCGGTCACGGTGTCCCCAAGAAACCCCGGCCCCCGAGAAATCCGGGAGGCCTGCAAAGCGCCCAATCGCCCCGCCGCGCCGTTTCGCCGCAGCCGGGGTTTGAAGCTTTAGGACTATTGTGTTTTGATGACAATCACGCGGCTCGCCGCCCGCCGGCCGAGTCGCCGTCAGGGTCGCCCTGGGGCTTACCCCCAAGCCAAGGAGAACGCGTATGGAATCTTCGCATGTCGCAGCCCTTCAAGCGAAGCACGAAGGGTTGGAGCAGCGGCTCCGGGACGAGATGAACCGGCCAGCTCCCGACAGTTCGATGATCCAGTCGCTCAAGAAGCAGAAGCTCAGGATAAAGGAGGCGATCAGCTTCGGCTGAGCCACTACCGGGACGATCGCGGGCCGGCAGGGCCCGTGATCCCCGGAACCGTTTCCCAAACGCCGAGACATGCGATAGTCGGAGGGCAATGTCCGCCGCCGCTGCCGCCCGCTCGATCCTCACCCAGCTGCACGAAGTCATGGCCGCGCGCACCCACGCGCAGGGCAAGCTCAACCAGGTCGTCGAGATCATCGGCGAGGCGCTCGATAGCGAGGTCTGCTCGATCTACCTGCTGCGCGAGGGCATGCTCGAGCTGTTCGCCACGCGCGGCCTCGAGCAGAGCGCGGTCCATGTCACCAAGCTGGCGATCGGCGCCGGCCTGACCGGGACGATCGCGCAGAACATCGAGACGCTCAACCTCGCCGAGGCGGCGACCCACCCCGAATTCCAGTACATGCCCGAAACGGGCGAGGAGAAGTTCCACTCGTTCGCCGGCGTGCCAATCGTCCGGCGCGAGCGCGGCATCGGCGTGCTCACGGTGCAGCACGTCGAGCCGCGGCGGTACGAGGAAGTCGAGATCGAGGCGCTGCAGACGGTGGCCATGGTGCTGTCCGAGATGCTGCACAGCGCCGGGCTGGTCGACGACGAGAGCGCGGACACGGTCGAGGCGGCGCACTCGGGCCAGCAGGTGCTCGACGGGCTGCAGCTGGTGAAGGGGCTGGCGATCGGCCAGGCGGTGTTCCACCAGCCGCGCATCGTCATCGAGCAGACCGTGGCCGAGGACATCGAGGCCGAGCGCCAGCGGGTCTACCTCGCGTTCGACAAGATGCGCGAGCAGATCGACCAGATGGCCGGCGGCGCCGAGTTCGGCATCGACGGCGAGCACCAGCAGGTGCTCGATACCTACAAGATGTTCGCCTACGACGAAGGCTGGAGCCGGCGGATCAACGAGGCGATCGATTCCGGCCTGACCGCCGAGGCGGCGATCGAACGCGTCCAGCAGCGCACACGGATGCGCATGCGCGAGATCCAGGACCCGCTGCTGCGGGACCGAATGCACGACCTCGAGGACCTGGCGAACCGGCTGCTGCGGATCGTGTCGGGCCAGCTCGGCACCGCGGCCAGCGTCGGCCTGCGCGGGGACTCGATCCTGATCGCCAAGAACCTCGGCCCGGCCGAGCTGCTCGAGTACGACAAGCGCCGGCTCAAGGGCGTGGTGCTCGAGGAAGGCTCGCTCACCGCGCACGTGGTGATCGTCGCGCGCGCGATGGGCGTGCCGGTGCTCGGCCGGGTGCGCAATGCGCGCGGGCTGATCCGCGAGGGCGATTCGCTGCTGCTCGACGGCGACGCGTCCAAGCTGACGGTGCGCCCGCTGCCGGCCGTGGCCGACGCGTTCCAGGAGCGGGTGGCGCGCAGCCGCGAGAAGCAGGCGGCCTATGCGCAAATGCGCGACGTCGAGCCGTTCACGCGCGACGGCCAGCGCATCGAGGTGATGATGAACGCCGGGCTGCGCGACGACATCCCGATGCTCAGCCTGACCGGGGCCGACGGCATCGGACTATTCCGCACCGAGTTCCAGTTCCTCGTCTCGGCCGCCTTGCCGCAGCGCGACCGGCAGACGCGGCTCTATCGCGACGTGCTCGAGGCGGCGGGCGAGAAGCCGGTGATCTTTCGCACGGTCGACATCGGCGGCGACAAGTCGCTGCCGTATTTACGCAGCGAGATCAGCCGCGAGGACGAGAACCCGGCGATGGGCTGGCGCGCGCTGCGGCTGGCGATGGAGCGCGAGGGCCTGCTCAAGGTGCAGGCGCGCGCGCTGATCGAGGCCGCTGCCGGGCGCAGCCTCAACGTGATGTTCCCGATGGTCTCCGAGCCGTGGGAATTCGATGCGGCCAAGGCGGTGTTCGAAAGCCAGGTCACCTTCCTCAAGCGCTGCCGCAAGACGCTTCCCGAGGCGATCCGCTACGGGGTGATGCTCGAGGTGCCGTCGCTGGCGGAGATGCTCGACGTGCTGATCCCGCGGGTGTCGTTCATCTCGGTCGGGACCAACGACCTGACCCAGTTCCTGTTCGCCGCCGACCGCGGCAACCCCAAGCTCGCCGAGCGCTACGACTGGCTGAGCCCGGCGATCCTGCGCTTCCTGCGGCGGGTCGTGGCGGCGACGGTCGGCCAGCCGGTGCATCTCGGAGTGTGCGGCGAGATGGGCGGCCGCCGGCTCGAAGCGCTCGCGTTGCTCGGCCTGGGCATCACGCGCCTGTCGATTACCCCGGCCGCGGTCGGGCCGATCAAGGAGCTCGTGCGCAAGGTCGACCTGAAGGAAATCGGCGAGGCGATGTCGGTCTGGCTGGCCTCGCCGCCGCCCGACATGCGCGCCGCACTACAGAAATGGGCCGAAGAGCGCGAAATCGAGGTCGAATAGGAATCGGGGGCTTGAACGCGGCTTGACTTGAAAGGCGCGCGCCTTCTTGTGATTGTAACGACGGGTTCGCACAAACGGACCAGCACCAGCTGGAGCGGCAATGCCAGAAGAGTTCGAACAACAGCCACTACCACTGGGTGTCGGCGAGCGGTTGCGCGCCGCGCGCGAGGCGCGCGGGCTGACGCTGGCGCAGGTCGCCAACGAGACGCGGATTCCGCAGCGCCACCTGCAGACGATCGAGGCGGGCGAGTTCGCCAAGCTCCCGGCGCGGACTTACGCGATCAGCTTCGCCAAGAACTATGCCAGGATGGTCGGGCTCGACCAGCAAGAGGTCGCGGCCATGGTCCGGGGCGAGCTCAACGTGCTGGATCCTTCCCCGCGCGCACGCCCCGCCGGCTTCGAGCCGGGCGACCCGGCGCGCGTGCCGTCGCGTGCGCTGGGTTGGATTTCGGTGGCCGCGGTGGTGCTGGTGCTCGCCGGCGTGGTCGCGTTCGCGAGCACGTTCTTCGCGCCGGCGGCCGAGTTGCCGTCGCTGATAGAGCCCGACAGCGAGCAGGCCGCGCCGCAACGGCAGGCGGCAGCGGCGCGCCCGCCGGCGCCTGCTCCGACCGGCGGGGCGGTGGTGTTCACCGCGCTCGAGGAAGGCATCTGGGTCAAGTTCTACGATGCCCAGGGGCGCCAGCTGATGCAGAAGCAGATGGCGCTTAACGAGCGCTACACCGTGCCGGCCGACGCCAGCGGTCCGCAGCTGTGGACCGGCCGGCCCGATGCGCTGGCGATCACGATCGGCGGTCGTCCGGTCCCGCGGCTGGCCGAGCAGGAACGCGTCGTGCGCGACGTGCCGGTGACCGCCGAAGCGCTGCTCGCGCGGCCGCCGGCCACAGGGTCGGCGACCAGCCCGCAGGCTCGACCCGGTCAGGCCGCGCGGCGGCCGGTGGCGCCGGGCGTGGTGCCGGTGCCCAGTGCTCCGGTCGAACTCGGGCCAATTCCGGCGCCATCACCCACAACCTAGCGGGGGCATCGCCTCGACAAGCGAATCCCGCGTTGGCACAGTGTCCGCGGGCTGTTCAGGCACGGTTCGCCTGTCGCGCGGCAGGACCGGGGCCCGGCACCGGATGGAGGATATGCGAGCGATGACGAGCGGCTGGAATCTGGCCCGCAAGGCGATCGGCGCCGCGCTGCTGGCGGGCGTCTGCACCGCGGCCCTGCCGGGCGTGGCGCTGGCGCAGCAGGACGACAGGCTGCGGCGGATCGAGGCGGAGATCCGTGCGCTGCAGCGCGCGGTGTTCCCGGGCGGCGATGGGCGCTATTTCGCGCCC
>DATDLP010000453.1:0-2893 GCA_036519255.1 Croceibacterium sp. | reverse complement strand
CCGCGATCGACACGCTGCATCCGGGCCTGCTTGCACGGCTCGAGGCGCGGTCCCGGACGCCCGATCGCAGCGTGCTCTACGCGGTGCCCTATTCGGTCGCCTGGTCGGACCAGCTGGTCCGCGCCTCGCAACTGCTGTTCGAAGCCGCGGCTGCGGTCACGGCGGAGGATGCCGAATTCGCCGGATACTTGCGCAACCGCGCGCGCGACCTGCTGTCCGACGACTACGAATCGGGCGACGCGGCGTGGATCACCGGGCAGTTCCGCAATCTCAACGCACAGATCGGCGCCTACGAGACCTACGACGACGAGCTCGCCGGCGTGCGCGCCGCGTTCTCGCTGAGCCTGCTCGCGCGCCGGGACGGGGAGACCGAAGCGCTGCGGCGCGGCCTCGGCGCACTGCAGGCGGTCGAGGACGCGCTCCCCTACGAGCGGCACAAGAAGGTGCGCGAGACCATCCCGGTCGGGGTCTACGACGTGATCGCCGACTTCGGCCAGTCGCGCGGCGGCAACACCGCGAGCATCCTGCCCAACGAGGCCTATCTCGTGCGCCGCTACGGTCGGACGATCCTGCTGCGCGCCAACATCATGCGCTCACCGGAGATCTTCGCCTCGGCCGACAAAAGCTGGGCGGCGGTGGTCGCGCCGGCCTTCGCCGGGGACCTCACCGCCGACGGCCAGTTCAACCGCACGCTGTGGCACGAGATTGGCCACTACCTCGGCGTCGACCTGACCGCCGACGGGCGCGAGCTCGACGTCGCGCTCGGCCCCGACGCCAGCCTGCTCGAGGAGATGAAGGCCGACCTCGCCTCGCTGTTCGCCGGTCCGCAGCTCGCGGCAAGCGGCTACTTCACCGACGAACAGCTGCGCGCGCACCACGCAAGCGGGGTGATGCGCACGCTGCAGAACGTCAGGCCGCGCCGCGACCAGCCGTACCAGTCGATGCAGCTCATGCAGTTCAACTGGTTCCTCGACCGCGGCGTGCTCGTGTTCGACGCGGCCAGCGGCCGGCTGAGCATCGACTATGCCCGCTATCACAACGCGGTGTCGGCGCTGCTGCGCGAGGTGCTGGCGATCCAGGACGCGGGCGATCCCGCACGGTCGGATGCGTTCATCCGCCGCTGGTCGAGCTGGGACGAAGCGCTGCACGGCCGCGTCGCCGCCGCGCTGCGCGAGCAGCAGCGCTATCGCTACCGCCTGTTCACTTACGGTGTACTGGGCGAATGAAGGGGACCAAGAGATGCGCCTGACCTGGGTGGCCGCCGCCGGGCTTTATGCCGCCGCCCTGCCGTTCGCCTATGCCCAGGCACAGCAGGAGGCGCGGCCCTATCCGCCGCCGCCGGGCTCGAACGAGGTGCTGCGCTCGCCGCTCGCGGGCACGCCCGGGGTCGAGGTGATCGTGTCGGACGTGGTCATTCCGCCCAACGGCCAGGTCGCACGGCATTACCACCCGGGCGAGGAATTCCTCTACCTGATCGAGGGCACCGCCATCCACATCGAGGAAGGCAAGCCCGACCTGCCGCTCAAGGCGGGCGACAGCTACGCGATTCCGCCGCGCGCGATCCATTCGCCGCGTGGCGGCCCCGAGGGGGCGCGGGCGATCGTGTTCCGGGTCCACATCGCGGGCCAGCCCGAGCGGATCGACGCGCCGCTGCCGACAGGTCAGTAGCGCTCCGACCAGCGAGAGGCGGCGCGTCCTTGACCGGGCCGGCGCTTTGCGGGCACTGCGGCCGGCGATGAACCTCTCCGCCGAAATCGCCCTCGCCCACCGCCTCGCCGACGCCGCGCGCGAGGCGATCCGGCCTCATTTTCGCACCCCGGTCGAGGCCGAGCGCAAGGGCGATGCGACCCCGGTGACGATCGCCGACCGCTCGGCCGAGGAAGCAATGCGCCGCCTGCTCACCGCCGAGGTGCCGCAGGACGGGGTGCATGGCGAGGAGTTCGGCGTCAGCGAGGGCCGTTCGGGGCGGCAATGGGTGCTCGATCCGGTCGACGGGACTTGCGCCTTTCTTGCCGGCCGCGCGACGTTCGGCACGCTGATCGCGCTCTTGGTCGACGGCTTCCCGGTGCTCGGGGTGATCGACCAGCCGATCCTCGGCGAGCGCTGGCTTGGCGTGGCGGGACAGCCGACGACGCTCAACGGCCAGCCGGTCGCCACGCGCGCGTGCCGCCAGCTTGCGGACGCGACGCTCGCGACTACCGGCCCGCAATATTTCACCGCGCACGAGGGCGACATGTTCATGGCGCTCGCGCAGAAGACCGATCACAAGCGCATGATCATGGGCGGCGACTGCTACAACTACGCCGTGCTGGCGACCGGCTTCATCGACGTGGTGTGCGAATCCGGGCTCAAGCTGCATGACTTCGCCGCACTGGTGCCGGTGGTCGAAGGTGCGGGCGGGACGATGTGTGACTGGAACGGAGAACCGCTGCACGCCGGCTCGGACGGACATGTCCTGGCGATCGGCGACCCTGCCCGGCTCGAGGACGTGCTCGAGGCGCTGGGAACTTGAGCCTCTAGTTCGCCTACCCGGCGTTCCAAGAATCTAGTTTGGCGCGCACAAAGTCAGCGTATTCATCGGCGAAGGATACGTTCTCGCCGTTCAAGCTAAAGCTAAATTCAAAGCCATCCCGACGCAGCCTGAACGTGCAGCTGTGATATCTTCCACCATCCTGCGTGGATGCAGTTCTGCAACCTGGCGGAAGTAAATCGCCCCGGTCCCAGGTTCCTTGTGCAGCCGCCAACTGAAACATGCTGACGCTGGCTTTCGGCCAGAACAATCCACTGTCGCCGTACGGAACAAAGTCTTGGGCCTGATCCAATCTGGCAACGTTCGCAGCCAGCATCTCGTCGAAGTTCGACGTCGGAAGCGATGGCTCGACAATCACACTAG
>DATDLP010000452.1:0-2339 GCA_036519255.1 Croceibacterium sp. | reverse complement strand
GTCGTCGCCCCAGCCTTCGACCATCCGCTGCGCGCCCAAATCCTTGAAGATCGGCAGCGCGCCTTCGGCGTGCGAGCGATAGGCCTCCTTGTTGGCGGTCGGCACCGCGGCCAGAAATCCTTCGATGTAGCTCATGACATGTCTCCTCGCTGGATCGGGGTGATCAGCGGCCGCGGACCACCAGCGGCTCGAACCCGCCGTAGATCATGCGCTTGCCGTCGAACGGCATCTCGCCGTCGAACTGCTGCATGCGCTCGTCGGCCATCATCTTCTCGTGGCTGGCGTCGGCGGTGTCTTTGTCGTCCCAGATGACCCACGAGAACACGACCTTCTCCCCCTCCGCGAGGTTCACCGCGCGGCGGAAGTCGGTCTGCTGGCCGTCCTTGACGTCGGCTTCCCAGGCCTCGACCTGCTCGCGCGCGCCGTAGTCCTTGGCGATCTCCCAGAACCGCTCGGCGACGTCCTGGTACGCGGCCTTCTTGTCGGCCGGGACGGGAATGAGGAATCCGCTGATGTACATCTGTCAATCCTCTCAGGCAGGTTCGGGGATGAAGTCGGCGTTCTGCGCGTCGAGCGCGCGCTGGTAGGCGGGCCGGGCCTCGCCGCGCGCCTTGTATGCGGCGAGCGCCGGGTATCCTGCGACGAGATCGGTGTGGCGCAGGATGTTGAGCACCGTGATCATCGCGATGTCGGCGACCGAGAAGTCTCCGACCAGCCAGTCGCGATCGCCGAGCGCGTCGTTCACCCGCTGCAGCTTGCGCCCGATCAGCTCGATCGCGACCGCGCGCGCGCCGGCGGCCCAGTCCTTGTCCTTGTGGAACAGGTCGTAGTGCGCGAGCCGCTGGACCGGCGGCTCGACGCTGTTGAGCGCCGAGAACAGCCAGGCGACGGTGTCCCAGTGCGCCTGGCCCGCGCGCGGCAGCAAGCGCTCGTCCTGCTCGCCGAGGTAGAGCAGGATCGCCCCGGTCTCGAACAGGTTGAGGTCGCCGTCGCGGAAGGCCGGCACCTGGTCGAACGGCTGGCGCGCGAGGTATGCCTCGGGCCGCGGGGCCCGCGCGCTGAGCAGCTCGCAGTCGTACGGGCGGCCGATCTCCTCGAGCGCCCAGCGCACGCGCAAGTCGCGCACGAGGCCGCGGACCAGGTCCGGAACCCAGTCGAACGCGGTGACGATGGGGCGGGTCTCGGTCATCGGTTCAGTCCTTCATCTTGAGCGGGAACACCGCGCGCAGAGCGGGGCTACGCAGCCACAGACCGCCCCACATGAACAGCGCGAGGTAGATCGAGAACAGCGTGTGGCTGAACAGCGGGCTGCCGACGCGGATGTGCGTCGCCATCGCCCCGCCGAGCAGCGCGGTCATCAGCACCGCGCCCAGCACGCTGGTCTGCGGGACAAGGTAGAGCACCGTGAAGGCCAGCTCGAGCAGGCCGATCATCAGCACGAAGTCCGCTGACCAGCCAAGCGCTTCGATCGTCTCCGCGGCGACCGGCATGCCGAGCAGCTTGGGCGCGATCGAGGCGCCGAGCATGAACAGCACGAACAGCCCGCTCAGCGCGCGGCCGGTCCAGACCGCGGCGGGGGGCGACGCGCCGGGGGCAGGGGCCAGGGTAGCCATCGCTCCGCTCCTTCGATCCGCCGTTCAGGCCACCGGCTGCTCGGCGACCGTCTCGCCTTCGGGAACCGCGGACATGTCCATGAACACGTTCTCCCAGATGTGCCCGTCCGGGTCCTCGAAGCTGCGCCCGTACATGAACCCCATGTCCTGGTTCGGGGTCGGCTCCGAGCGCCCGCCGGCCTTGACCGCGCCGTCGACGATCGCATCGACCGCCTCGCGGCTGTCCTGGCTCAGGCACAGCAGCACCTGCGCCACCGTGCGCGCGTCTGGCAAGGTCTTGTCGGTGAACGTCTTCCAGAATTCGTGCGTCAGCAGCATGACGACGATCTCGTCGGACCACGCCATCGCCGCCGCCATGTCGTTGGTGAACATCGGATTGTTGGTGAAGCCGACCGCCTCGTAGAACGCCATCGAGCGCTTGAGGTCGGTCACCGGCAGGTTGACGAAAATCATCTTGGCCATGGGTTTCTCCAGCTTCGTTCGTTTTCGGGGTCAGTATTCGAGCTTGGGATACCAGTCGGGGCTGCGGCCCTTGGGCGTCCAGTCGATCAGGTTCCACAGCGGGGTTGGGTCGGGCGCGAGGTGCGGGTCGAAGCCGGGATCGGCAGTCTCGGGTCCGCCCTCTGCCGCCCAGAACAGCCGCGCCTCGTCGCCGTCGCGCCGCCACACGAGCACGGCGGCGCCTTCGTCTATGCCGTCCGCCGTATCTGTCAGCGCGCCGTGATC
>DATDLP010000451.1:0-3473 GCA_036519255.1 Croceibacterium sp. | reverse complement strand
CCGGCGACGCGTGCCGCGACTTCAGCCTCGGTCTTCTCGCCATACGGAAGCCCGGCGGTGTCGGCGGCATAGATGACCGGCGCTTCGGGGAGCAGCTTGCGCAGTTCCGCCAGAACGGTCAGCCCGCCGACGCCGGAATCGAACAGCAGGATCGGCGCGGCGGGGCTCATCGCCGCGGGGATGGCCGAGCGCCCGGCGACCGTCAAGCGAGGCGCATCGCCGTGTGGCGCGGCCGCGCGGGCTATCGGCGATTGGGCGGGGCAGGCGCCCAGTCGGCGGGGATCAGCGGAATTCCGCGGCGCAGGAATTGCGGCATCACCGGTTCGGCAAACTCCTCGAAGCCGATCTTGCCGTCGCCGTCCTTGTCGACGTTGGCGATGTACTGCCGGCGCGCGGCGTCTCCTTCGAGCTGCCTTGCCGGATCGTCCGGATCGTAGGTGGCCTTGCCGTCAGCCCCCAATCTTGCTTGCTGGGTGATGAGTCTGGAAGGAGCCTCGGCTATCTCGATGAAGCCCGATCCATCCGCGTCCTGGACGTCGAACATCTGGCGGACGTAGGCGCGCACCCGTTCCGGGGAAGCCGGGACATGCTGCAATTCGTCGACGCTGTGCTGCACGACGGTCTCGCCCGCCCGCGGCTCCTCGTAGGGCGAGCGCCGTTGCTCGCCCACGACCGTGATCTCTTCGCGCCGGACCGGAATGCCGTTCTCGAGCAGCCTTTCGTACCGGGCACCGCGGTATTCGGCGTAGCTGATCCGGCCGTCGCGGTTGTCGGCATTGTCGCTCAGGAAGCGCTGCCAGGCCGCTTCGCCGGTGAGCACGTCATCGTCGCCGCGCGGGGCGCCGCAGCAGTTCAGTGAGATTTGCGCGGGGCCTTCGGACCGTTCGATGAAGCCCGATCGATCCTGGTCGAAGCGTGCGAACGAGTCCTTCACGTAGGCCTCGACCTGCTCCGGAGAGGCGCTCGCCGCCATGTACTCCGGTCCTCCTGACGCAGCGGGGGACGCCTCCGGTGCTGGCGGGGTATCGGAAACGCTGCTTGTCTGGGCCGCGTAGGCCAGCAGGACGGCTGCAATCAGGCTCATCGTCACAACTCCCAGGATGCGTGATCGGTGGAGCCGCTTGTGATTTGCCTGGGCCTGCGTTTCGAGGTCCGGCGCCTGGGGTCCCGTCCGCTGGTACCCTTCGCTGGCCGCGAGCAGCCGCGCCGCCTCGAGCGAGGATGACAGCCCAAGCTTGGTCCGCGCCATCTTGAGCCGCTTCTCGACCGCGTGCGGCGAGACGCCGAGCTCGAGCGCCATCTCCTTGGCGGTCTGCTGCTGCAGCCGGCGGCGCAGGCATTCCTTCTCGTTGTCGGTCAGCCGGGCGAGCGCGGCCTGCATCCGCACGTCGATCGTCGCATCCATCCCCATCGGGCGATTTCCTAGGCCAACGAAGCGGCGGTACCAACCGCGTTCGTCTGGTACCCCATCATCGGATCGGGATCGGATTGTGTTCCATCTGTCGAAGTGCAACGGCCTGGAGTAACGCACCGGAATGATTGGGGAGGTTATGGACTGGATCGTTGCCCTGCTCGGCGGATACCTGATCGGTTCGGTGCCGTTCGGCCTGTTGCTGTCGCTGGCGGCGGGCAAGGGCGACATCCGCCAGATCGGCTCGGGCAACATCGGCGCGACCAACGTGCTGCGTACCGGCAGCAAGGGGCTCGCGGCCGCAACGCTGCTGCTTGACGGTGCCAAGGGCTTTCTCGCGGTGTGGCTCGCCTGGCGCTATCTGCCCGATGCCGCGCCGCTTGCCGCGCTGGCCGTCGTGGTCGGGCACTGCTTCCCGGTGTGGCTCCGCTTCAAAGGCGGCAAGGGCGTCGCGACCACCCTCGGGGTATGCCTCGGGCTCGGCTGGCCGATCGGGCTGGCCTATGCGCTGGTCTGGCTGGCGATGCTGGCGGTGACGCGGATCTCTTCGGCAAGCGGCATGAGCGCGGCCGTGGCTGCGCCGGCCACCGCGGCCTTGATCGGGCGCCCGGAGCTGGTGCCGGTGCTCGCGGCGATCGCCGCGCTCGTGGTCTGGCTGCACCGCGCGAACATCGCCCGGCTGCGCGCAGGGACCGAGCCCCGGGTTGGCCGCGGGAAATGACCGCGGCGGCGGCCCTCGCGCAGGACGAGGCCTTCGCCCGCATCAGGCTGCTCCGCTCGCCCAACGTGGGGCCGATCTCCTACGCGCAGCTGCTGTGCCGATTCGGCTCCGCACAGGCGGCGCTCGATGCGCTGCCCGACCTGGCCTCGCGCGGCGGCCGGGACTATCGGCCGGCACCCGTAGAGGCGATCGAGCGGGAGGCGGGCGCGGTGCGTGCCGCGGGCGCGCGATACCTGTTCCACGACATGCCCGGTTATCCCGAGCTGCTCGGCCGCCTGGAAGGCGCGCCACCGATCCTGACCGTGCGCGGCGATCTGGCGCTGGCAGCGCAGCCGTGCGTGGCGGTCGTCGGCGCGCGCAATGCCTCGGCAGGGGCAGTCAAGCTGGCGCGCGATTTTGCGCATGCCCTGGCGGGCGAGGGGTTCACGGTCGTCTCGGGCCTCGCGCGCGGCATCGACGGCGCGGCGCATCAGGGCGCGCTGCCGGCGACGATCGGCGTGATCGCCAGCGGCATCGACATCGCCTACCCACCGCAGCACGAGGCGCTGCAGGAGCGGATTGCCCGCGAGGGCCTGCTGGTCGCCGAGCAGCCCCCGGGCACCGAGCCGCGCGGCAGCCATTTCCCGAGCCGCAACCGGATCATCGCCGGGCTTGCGCTCGGCACGCTGGTGGTCGAGGCGGCGCCCAAGTCCGGCTCGCTGATCACCGCGCGGCTTGCGGGCGAGGCGGGGCGCGAGGTCATGGCGATCCCCGGCAGCCCGCTCGACGCGCGCAGCCACGGGTGCAACCAGCTGATCCGCGAAGGCGCGGTGCTGGTGCAGACGCCCGAGGACGTGATCGAGCTGCTCTCTGCGTTCGATGGCACGCCGCGGTCGAGCTTGCGCGAAGCACACTCGCAGACGTTTCCCGCCGAGGTGGAGCCGTCGGGTGACGAGCCTGCCGACCTCGCCGGGCTGCTGACCTCTGCGCCTGTCGCGGTCGACGAGCTCGTCCGTCAGAGTGGCGGCGACGCGGGCGCAGTGCAGTTGGCGCTGCTTGAACTCGAGATCGCCGGACGGCTGCTTCGACACCCCGCGGGACGCGTTTCTCTGGCCGTTTGACCGCGCTCGAGGGCTAGCGAGAGGCGGGGAGCGGAACATCCGATCGCGCTGCGACACCATCGTAAAAGGTGCAGCGGATGCCGGGACTTTGGGGGAGTTCCTTCGGCGGCCATTTCGGCGGTCCGCCGAGGAGTGCCGTGACGCGCGCAACGCAAAGCGGGCGCAGCACCGTGCTTTCGATGCAGTCGGCAAGGAGGATGGCCGAGAAGTCCGAGGTCCTCTGCGCGAGCGTTGTAACGGC
>DATDLP010000450.1:0-4039 GCA_036519255.1 Croceibacterium sp. | reverse complement strand
TGAGCCACGCTCCGGCCCTTGACGGAGGGTTCGGCGATGACGGGTGCACGGGCGATTTTGCACAGATATCCGCGAACGGCGCAGGCGGTAGGCATAGGTTTCCTGACTACGATCCTGCAGCTGGCCACCATTGCCGCAGGACTTACCTCGTATTGGAATCTGATCTGGATACTTGTCATTCCGGTCGTCATGGGCCTCGCTCTCAACGGCAAGTGTGGGTGCTCGATGGCCGTGGTCCTCGTGAGCGTTTCGACCACCATCTCGCTGCTCGCCAATATCGCCTTTCGCGCGGATCAGCCTGCTATCGACCTTCCTCGAGCGACCGGCGCCGCCTACCGCACCAGCATCAGGCGATATTTCGACGGGGAGGGATTGGTATGTCAGCCGTTCCAACTCAACATTACTTTTGATCGCCAGCCTGGCCTTGAGAGGAAAATACTTTCCGCAAATCAATCCGACGATGTTGTCATCGTGCAGACGCCCTCCGTGATTTATGTCTTTTACAATGAATTGGTGCTCACGGGATTTGGAGCTTGGGTCTCGGACACGAGAGATCCCCGGCCACTGCTTTGCGATATCAATATACCAAGCTGTGTTTCGGAAAAGCAGCGCTTGATAGATGCCGGCGCAAGGGTGCTGAGGATTTGCGGCACGGCTCAGCGGTGGCGAAGTGCTCTCTGATAAACACCGCCTCGGGAATCGCGGGTCCGTTCGCCACGGAGCGCATGGGTTTATTGGAGCGTCACCGCAGTTTTGAATTCGCGAGCGCTGCCCTATGACCCGCCATGCAAGCTCGACACCTGCTTCAGAGCCCCTTGGTCTCCACCGCAAGGCCCGCGACGGTCTCCGCAGCTATCCGGTCCCCAAACGCCACCATGCGCCGCCCGGCATAGGCCTCGCACCCCGCCCCCCAGAACTGGTGGATCATCCGCCCGATCACGTCCACGACCCAGTATTCGGGCACGCCCTCTCGTGCATAGAGCTGTTGCTTGCGCCCCAGATCGTTTTGCAGCGTCGAATCCGCGATTTCGACGATCAAGGCCAGCGATGCAAGGGGGATCAGCCCGTCCCCTTCGGGCTCCGCGGTAACGGCGATGTCCGGCTCGGGCACGCTGTGCGGCGGCATCGCCACCGATCCTTCGACCAGCGCCTCCATGCCAGCGCCCAAGTCTTGCAAGGCCGAGGCCAGCAATACGTGAAGCCGCGACTTGACCCGGGCATGCGGCCGGTGCTGGGCATTCATGGAGACGATTTCGCCCTCGATCAGCTCGGTCTTGGCATAGCCATCGAAGGCACCGGCATCGTCCAGCAGCAGGTAATCCTCGACCCGCAGCTTCACGGGCAGGGGCGAGGTATCGAGGGGCTGATGTTCGGTCATTCCAGCTGCCTTTCGCAAACGAAGCTAGCATGACGAGCGATCGGGCCCAACGGGAATGCGAATTCCGAGGGCTTCATGCCTGTTTGCGGGTCCTTGCAAACGCCCGTTTGCGAAGGTCTAAGCCTCCGCCAGCAACCGCTTCAACTCCACCGGATCGATCGGCTTCCTGATCACCGTCACACCCGGATCGCAGTCGGCGAGCTTTTCCTGCGGATTGCCGGTCATGATCGCGCCCTTGATGCCCGGCCACTTGCCGCGGACCGCCTCGAGCAGGCCCATGCCGTCGAGCCGCGGCATCGAGAAATCGGTCAGCACGAATTCGGGCTCGGGCCCCTGCTCGATTAGCTCGAGCGCATGCTTGCCGTCCTCGGCAACGGTCACCGCAAGGCCAAGGTCGCGCAACTGCTCGGACAGGATCAGTCGCACGCTCTCGTCGTCGTCGACCACCAGCACCGAGCCGATGCCGATCTCCGTCGCATGCTCGGCGTCGGGTGCGGCCGCGCTGCTCTGCGCAGCGCGGGTCGCGGGCAGGACCATGTCGATCGTCGTGCCGCGGCCGGATTCGCTGGCGATGCGGAACACGCCGCCCGATTGCTGGATCAAGCCGGCGACCATCGACAGGCCGAGGCCGGTCCCCTTGCCGGCGGACTTGGTGGTGAAGAACGGCTCGGTCACGCGCTCGAGCAGCTCGGGCGGAATGCCCTGGCCTTCGTCCTCGACCCGGATCCGCAGGAACTCGCCCGGCCCGTCCGAGTGCGGGGCGTCGGCGGGCCGCGCGGATTCCTCCATCGTCACCCGGATCGTGCCGCCGTCGGGCATCGCGTCGCGCGCGTTGATCAGCAGATTTACCAGCGCGAGCTCGAGCTGCGCGGCGTCGACGTAGAGGCACAGGTCCGTCGCCGGCATCTGCCACTCGACCGCGGTCCGATCGCCCATCGCATGCTCGATCAGGCCAGCGACCGTGTCGCGCAGCCGCGAGGGGTCGAGGCTCGTCGGCGTCAGATCCTGCTTGCGGGCGAACGCCATCAGCCGGCGGACCAGCTCGGCGCCGCTCTCGGCGGCGTGACGCATGTGGTCGACGATCTTCTTCTCGCGCTCGCCGAGCTGCAGGCGGTTCTCGAGCAGGCGCAGCCCGCCGAGCACCGCGGCGAGCAGGTTGTTGAAGTCGTGCGCCACGCCGCCGGTCAGCTGCCCGAGCGCCTCGGACTTGCGCGACTGCACGAGCTGCTGCTCGAGCTCGCGCTGCGCGGTTACGTCGATCAGCGTGCCGATCCAGTCGTTCTGCGTTCCCGCCGCGCGAACGCACTGGTCGATCACGTGGATCGCCGTGCCGTCGCAACGCTCCCAGCGGTAGTGCGAGGTCACCGCGGACTCGGTGGTGGTCGCCAGCCGATGCTCGAGCGCGTCGGCATCGGCGCCGACGATGCGGTCGCACCAGCGCAACTGCCCCGCGGCAAGCGCGCCGGAGTCGGCCCCGGCGAACTGGCCGAGGTCGCCGCCGACGAACCGCCGGTTGAGCCGTCCGTTGGCGTCGATGCTCGCCTCGTACAGCGCCAGCGGCAGCGCCTCGAGCACTGCCGCCTGCCGCAGCCGGGTGTGCTGCAGCTCGCGCTCGACCGCCAGCCGCTCGGTCTCGGCGAGCAGCTTGGCCTCGCGCAGCTCCTGCTCGGCGCGCGCCTGGCCGGCGATCTGCTGGCGCAGCAGGAACAGGTCGACGAACACCGCGACCTTGGACTTGAGCACGATCGGATCGACCGGCTTGAACACGTAGTCGACCGCGCCCATCGCGTAGCCGCGCAGCAGGTGCTCGGTCTCCTTGTTCACCGCCGAGAGGAAGATGATCGGGATGCGCGCGGTCTGCGAGCGCTGCCGCACGAGCGCGGCGGTCTCGTAGCCATCCATGTCGGGCATGAACACGTCGAGCAGGATGACCGCGAAGTCGTCCTTGAGCAGCTCGCGCAAGGCCTCGCGGCCCGACGGCGCTGTGACCACGTCGGCCAGCGGCTCGAGGACTTCGGACAAGGCCAGCAGATTGCGCTCGTCGTCGTCTACCAGCAGGATCCGGGCGCGCTGCTTGGCGGCCGGGTCGATGTGGGCTGCACCCGGCACGGCAAGCACGTCCATGAGCACCGGTCTCGTCACGCCGCGTTGGCCGCCTTGAGCATGTCCGCGCGGGCCCGCGAGCGCCCGATCCACACCCTCAGCAGCGCGAGCAGCAGGTCGATGTCCACCGGCTTGGAGATGTAGTCGGAAGCGCCCGCATCGAGGCACTTCTGCCGATCGCCCTTCATCGCCTTGGCGGTGACCGAGAGCAGCGGAATGTGCGCGAGATAGGGATTGGCGCGGATGCGCTGCATCGTCTCGTAGCCGTCCATTTCTGGCATCATGATGTCGATCAGCGCGACGTCGATGTCGGGGTTCTGCTCGAGGATCGCGATCCCTTCGGCGCCGCGCTCGGCGTGCAACACCTCGGCGCCGTGCGCCTCGAGCACGCTGGCAAGCGAGTAGATGTTGCGGATGTCGTCGTCGACGATCAGCACCTTGCGCCCTTCCAACACGCCATCGGAGTCGTGCAGATTCTGCAAGATCTCGCGCTTCTCCGGAGCCAGCTTGGCCACGGGATAGTGCAGGGCGGCAGAGACCTGGTCGAGAAGTAGCTCG
>DATDLP010000449.1:0-2184 GCA_036519255.1 Croceibacterium sp. | reverse complement strand
CTTCGCTCGGGACGAACGGGGGAGGGGGAGGGGGAGGGGATCGCGGGAGAGAGAGGAAGAGCGGGAGAGCGGGAGAGGTGAGAGCGGAAGGAAGCGGCGCCGCGCACCGCTCCCACCCGTGCCCTCAGTGATTGTCGCGCGGCACGCCCTTGGTCTGGGCGATCCGCTGGTAGGCCTCGGCGCCCTCGAGGATCATCCCCTCGCCGAGCTGGCCGACCACCGAGCGCTGGATCTCCTGCCACGGCGTCTGCGACGCCGGGTAGGCGTACCCGCCCGCCGCCTCGAGCTCGGCTCGCCGCGCGGCGAGCTCCGCATCGCTGAGCAGCACGTCGAGCCGGCTGCGCTTCAGGTCCATCCGCACCCGGTCGCCATTGCGCAGCAGCGCAAGGCTTCCCCCGGCCGCGGCCTCGGGCGAGGCGTTGAGGATCGACGGGCTGCCGCTGGTGCCCGACTGGCGTCCGTCGCCGATGCACGGCAGCTCGTGCACGCCGTCGAGGATCAGCTGCGCCGGCGGGCGCATGTTGACCACCTCGGCCGCGCCCGGATAGCCGATCGGCCCGGTGCCGCGCATGACCAGCAGGGTCTCGGGCGTGATGCCGTTGGCCGGATCGTCGATCCGCTTGTGGTAGTCCTCGGGCCCGTCGAACACCACCACCGGGCCCTCGAACGCCTCGGGATCGTCGGGGTTCGACAGGTAGCGCTCGCGGAAGGCCTGCGAGATCACGCTGGTCTTCATGATCGCGTTGGCGAACAGGTTGCCGCTCATCACCAGGAAGCCGGCGGCGGGCACCAGCGGATTGTCGAACGTGCGGATCACCCGATCGTCCTCGATCGTGGCCTCGCGGCAGTTGTCGCCGATGGTCTTGCCGTTGGCGGTCACCGCGTTCTCGACGATCAGGCCCTGGCCCATGAGCTGCGCCACCACCGCCGGCACACCGCCCGCGTGGTAGTAGTCCTCGCCGAGGTACTCGCCCGCCGGCTGCATGTTGACCAGCAGCGGGATCGCGTGGCCGTGCTCCTGCCAGGTCTCGAGCGGCACATCGACGCCCATGTGGCGCGCGATCGCGCAGATGTGGATCGGCGCGTTGGTCGAGCCGCCGATCGCGGAGTTGACCGCGATCGCGTTGAGGAACGCGTCCCTGGTCATGATGTCCGAGGGCTTGAGGTCCTCGTGGACCATGTCGACGATGCGCTTGCCGGTGCGCCAGGCGGCTTCCTGCCGGTCGCGGTACGGCGCCGGGATCGCCGCCGAGCCGGGCAGCGACATACCGAGCGCCTCGGTCAGCGAGTTCATCGTGCTCGCGGTGCCCATCGTGTTGCAGTAGCCGGTCGACGGCGCCGACGAGGCGACCAGGCGGATGAACTCGGCGTCGTCGATCTCGCCCGCGGCAAGCAACTGCCGCGCCTTCCAGATGATCGTGCCCGAGCCGGTGCGGTCGCCCTTGTGCCAGCCGTTGAGCATCGGTCCGACCGACAGCGCGATCGCCGGGATGTTGACCGTCGCCGCGGCCATCAGCGCCGCCGGCGTGGTCTTGTCGCAGCCGATCGTCAGCACCACGCCGTCGAGCGGATAGCCGTAGAGCACCTCGACCAGCCCGAGGTAGCTCAGGTTGCGGTCGAGCGCGGCGGTCGGCCGCTTGCCGGTCTCCTGGATCGGGTGGACCGGGAACTCGATGCAGATGCCGCCGGCCTCGCGGATGCCTTCGCGCACGCGCTCGGCCAGCACCAGGTGGTGGCGATTGCAGGGCGAGAGGTCCGAGCCGGTCTGCGCGATGCCGATGATCGGCTTGCCCGAGCGCAGCTCCTCGAGGCTCAGGCCGTAGTTGATGTAGCGCTCGAGATAGAGCGCGGTCATGTCGATGTTGTCGGGATTGTCGAACCAGGCTCGGCTGCGAAGCTTGGGGGAATCGGACATTTCGTAGGCGACTTTCGAAGGAGTGTTAGCGGTACCGCAAGAGGCGGATAAACTCAGACAATTAACAATCGACCAAAAATCCGCCGCGGTCGAGTGGAATTATCGCCGCACGTCGCCGCTTCCTCCGGTGAAGGCCGCCAGATCGCGCCAGGTGGCGGTGCTGTGGTCGCCGGCAATGCCGTGCTTGAGCGCGGCCAGCGCGAGACCGGCCGAGGCGGCGGCTTCGAGCCCCTCGTCGAGGTGCGCGAGGACGCCCGCAGCGAAGGCGT
>DATDLP010000448.1:0-3520 GCA_036519255.1 Croceibacterium sp. | reverse complement strand
CATGCCTGGCCACGCAGTACAGCAGATCGCGCTCGGAAAAGATGCCCGCGACCCTGTCGTCGTCGAGCACCGGCATCGCGCCGATGCGGTTCTCGGCCAGCCGTTGCGCGGCGTCGCGCACGGTTTCCTGCGGCGAACAATGGACGATCTGCTGATCTCGTCCGGCGATCAAACGGGCAATCGTCATGCGCGACTCTCCCCATGTCGTGCCGCAATATGCCATGGAACCGGGGATTCGACCAAATCGCGACCGCGCCGCGAAAGCCGAATCGTTGCCAACGCGCGGCAGGATAGCCATCTGGGCAGCGATGACCCGCCGCTCGCCGCTCGACGACCCGAACATCGCCGCCCATGCCTGGGCGCGCTACAAGCGCCTGATGCGTTGGATGTTCGCGTTCACCGGCGTGGTGGTGGTCGGCGCTCTCGGGTTGGTCTGGATGCGGGTCGGCGTGCCTTCGGTGCACCTGTTCATCGCCACCGGGCTCGGCGTCGGTTTAGCCACGTTGCTGATGTCGGCGCTGATGGGCCTGGTGTTCCTGTCGAGCGGAACCGGCCACGACGAATCGGTTACCGGCGAAGACGACGATCAGGATCCCGGCGGCCGCAGCCGATAGTCCTCGACCGGAACTCCGCCGAGCAGGTGTTCCTGGATGATCCGCTCGAGCACCTCCTCGGTGCACGAGTGGTACCAGACTCCATCGGGCCAGACGACCGCGACCGGCCCGCCGACGCAGACCTGCAGGCAATCGGCCTTGGTGCGTTGCACCCCGCCGCGCCCAACGAGGCCGAGCTCGCGTAGCCGGCGCTTGAGGAAGGTCCAGGACTTCTCGCCCGTCTCGCGCGAGCAGCAGCTCTGCTTCTCGGACATCGCGCAGAGGAAGATATGCCGTTCGATCGCTTCGCCGCCGATCTGCGCGAGCGCGCGGCGGGCCAGATCGATCTCGTCAGCGCTCATGGAACGAAGGCGGTCGCTCAGCCCCGCTTGCCGGCGATCCGTGCGATCTCGGCCTTGACCAGGCGCTCGACCATCTCGGGCAGGTTGCGGTCGAGCCACTCGGCGAGCATCGGGCGCAGCAGGTCGCGCGTCAGCCCCTCGAGCGAGGTTTCGCCCGAACGGACGATTTGCGGCGGTACGCTCGGTTCGGACATCATCGCCAGCGCGGCGAGCGATTCGCGCATCGACTGTGCGGCGCTTGCAGTGGTCAGGCTCTCGTCGGTGCCTTCGATCCGGCTGGCTTCGCCGAGCTCGAGCACTTCCTCCTCGCCATCGTCGAGTGCGTTGCCGTCGTGGTCGGTCGGCTTGCCCGGGGTGAGCATGACGCCCGCGCTCTCGCGCCGGCGACGCTCGGCCTGGAGCGCCTCACGGTTGTCGCGCGCGATGACCTTCTTGATCGATTCGAGGATTTCCTCGACCGATGGTTCGCCTTCGTGCCGCATCGCGCCCCCGCTGAACTATTCGACCGTTTGCAGGTCGGGAATGTTCGCGTCCTGCGCCGGGATGTCAACGGTGCGGGTCGATTGCGTGGTCGGATCGGGGTCGCTCGACCAGTCCCAGATATTGCCGCGTACGCGCTCGTAGTTCGCCACTGGATCGTACAGCGGGCCGAATTCCTCGAGCCCGAGGTCGCGTGCTTCGGCGTGGCCCATCGCGGCGAGCAGCGTGAAGCCGGCGATGTAGGCGTTGCGCCGCGCGGTCACCAGCTGGACCTGCGCGCGCAGCAGTTCCTGCTGCGCATCGAGGAAGTCGAGGATCGTGCGGTTGCCGACGGTCTGCTCGGCACGCACGCCCTCGAGGCTCAGCTCGGCGGCCTCGACCGCCGCCTGGGTCGAGCCGATGATCTCGTTGGCCGCGCGCCAGCTCGAATAGGATGCCCGCGTGGTGGCGATCACGTCGCGCTCGGTAGCGATGACGTTCTCAAGCGCCGACGAGGCGCGCGCCTGCGACTGGCGGATCAAGGCGCCCGCGCGCCCGCCCTGAAAGATCGGCAGCGTCGCTCGCACGCCCGCGGTCGCGCCGTGCGACGAGTTCGCCACCAGGCCCGTGCTTGCACCCGGCAGCGAGCCGAAGAAGGTCTGGTAGTCGGCGCCCGCCGTCACGTCGACGCGCGGCAGACGGTTCGCGCCGGCCACGCGAATGTCATAGCCCGCGGCGCGCGCGCGCTCGTGGGCGCCAATCAGGTCCGGGTTGTCCTCGAGCGCGACGTCCACCGCGGTGTCCGGGTCCTCGGGCAGGCCGGGCAGCGGGGGCGGGGCCTCGAGCGTGCCCGGCGCGCCGCCGACAACGACGATGTAGTTTTCGCGCGCGCGCACCAGGTTGGCCTGCGCGGTGCGCAGCTCGCCGCGCGCCAGCGCGAGGCGGGCTTCGGACTGTGCCACGTCGGTGCGGGTGAGGTCGCCGATCTCGAAGCGGTCGCTGGTGGCCTGCAGGTTGATCTGCAACACGTCGACGTTCGAGGCCGCGAGGCCCACGATGGCCTCCTGGTAGATCACTTCCATGTAGGCCGCGACCACCTGGCTGAAGATCTGGCTTTCGGTTCCGCGCAAGTCGGCGCGTCCCGCGAGCACGCGGGTCTCCGCGGCGCGGATCGAGTTCCTGACTCCGCCGCCGGCGTAGAGCGGCACGCCGAGGCTGAGCTGGGCGATACCGTTGCGAACCGGGTTTCCGGTCGCCTGGCTTTCATAGACCGACTGGTTGGCCGTGCCCGTGGCGTTGAGCGAGGGCAGCGCGCCGGCGCGCTCGATCGGCACGTTCTCGTCGGTCGCGCGCTGGTTGGCCCGCGCCGCGAGCAGAAACGGGTTGGTCCGGTTGGCCATCGCCAGCGCCTCGCGCAGCGTGTCGATCGCCCCGCCCTGAGCATCCTGCGCGGCGACCGGCACAGCGAGGACGCAGGCACAGGCCGTCAGCAGCGAGCGCAGTCCCCTCCGCCTCATGTCAGAAGCTCCATCCCTTCGGCGCGGCGAACGCGGGCAGCACCGGGATGCCGAGCTCGGCGAGCGGCAGCAGCCTGACCGCCCCTGCCGCCTTGCGGCCGATCGCGAGGCGGGTCACGCCGTTCTCGACCATGCCTGTCACCACGCGCGCGCCGTCGGCGAGCGCTCCGGCGAGCGCCTCGGGCAGCTGCTCGACCGCGCCGTCGATCACCAGCAGCGAGAAATCCCCGCTCGTGCGCGGCGTGCCGGCGGCATCCTCGGGCGTGAGCACCTCGAGCGAGCCGACCAGCGGCCGCAGCAGCTCGGCCAGGTATCCGCTGCCGCCGTCGACCAGCAGCGCCTTGTCGGCCGCAGCCTGGCCGACCTCTTGCAGCATCATGCCATGGACCACCGGTGCGGCGAGCTGGCGTCCGCCGCCCAGCGCGATCGCGCGGTCGATGTAGGCAAAGCCGCGCGCCGCTTCGGGCACGAACGCCTCGCGCGCGACTTCGGCCATGCGGCGCAGCACCGGCTCGGCGTTGACGCCGCTCGTGCGCAACTGGCTGTCGATCATGGCCCGTCGCGCCTGGCTGGCCCGGTCGGCCTCGTC
>DATDLP010000447.1:0-4017 GCA_036519255.1 Croceibacterium sp. | reverse complement strand
GATTTTATAGTCTTCCGCCGGCACGGCGAAGCACATGCGCAGAAAGTTCGACGCATAATCGAGTTCATTGCGCGGGCTCACGAACGGCTGGCCAACCGAGTATTTAAACGCGCGCGCGGCGATCGTCGGCATTTTCGCGATCAACCGGTGGCTGGCAATGCGGCGCTGGTGCGGGTCCGAGATGTCGGTGCTGTCGTGGTAGAACGCGCTGAGCGCGCCGACCACGCCGCACATGATCGCCATCGGGTGCGCGTCGCGGCGGAAGCCGCGGTAGAACGTCGCCAGCTGCTCGTGCAGCATCGTGTGGCGCGTGATCGTGCGGCTGAAGTCGTCGAGCTGCTGCTTGCCGGGCAGCTCGCCGTTGAGCAGCAGGTACGAGACCTCCATGAAGCTCGACTGCTCGGCCAGCTGTCCGATCGGGTACCCGCGGTGGAGCAGGATGCCTTCCTCGCCGTCGATGTAGGTCAGCGCGCTCTCGCAGCTCGCGGTCGAGGTGTAGCCGGGATCGTAGGTGAACATCCCGGTCTCGCCGTAGAGCTTGCGGATGTCGACAACGTCGGGGCCGGTGGTGCCTTCCAGAACCGGAAGCACCAGGTCCTTGCCTCCGACCGCCAGCTGCGCCTGCTTGTCCGCCAAATTAGGTCTCCTTGATCCAGTCAGCCGGCAGCCTGCGCGTCGATCCGCGCGAGGCTTTCCTCCCTGCCGAGGAGGGCCAGTACATCGAAAATTCCGGGCGAGGTCGTCTGCCCCGTAAGTGCCGCGCGCAGCGGCTGGGCGAGCTTGCCGAGCCCGAGCGCCTGCTCTTCCGCGTAGGCCTTGAGATTGGCTTCGAGCGCCGCGGTTGTCCAGTCCTGTTCGGCCTGCAGGCGCGCCGACATCTGCGCCAGCAGCACCTGCGCGTCGGGGGTGAGCAGGGCCTGCGCCTGCTCGGTCAGCGCGAGCGGGCGGACCTTGAACAGGAACGCCGCGCCGTCGGCCAGCTCGATCAGGTCCTTCGCGCGCGGCTTGAGCACCGGCATGGCCTCGGTCAGCAGCGCGACGTCGGCTTCGGGGCCGATCCTGTCGGCCGCGAGCTGCGCCAGCCGCGCGTCGTCGGCGAGGCGGATGTAATGCCCGTTGAGGTTCTGCAGCTTCTTGAGGTCAAACCGTGAGGGGCTCTTGCCGACGCCCGCGAGGTCGAACACTTCGCAAGCCTCGGCAGCGGTGAATTCCTCTTGGTCGCCGTGGCCCCAGCCGAGCCGCAGAAGGTAGTTGAACAGCGCCTCGGGCAGCACGCCGAGCTCGTCGCGATAAGCCTCGACCCCCGTCGCGCCGTGGCGCTTGGACATCTTGGCACCGTCCGAACCATGGATCAGCGGGACGTGGGCATAGATCGGCTCGGGCCAGCCCATGCCCTTGATGATCGCGAGTTGGCGGAACGCATTGTTGAGATGGTCGTCGCCGCGGATCACGTGGGTCACACCCATGTCGTGGTCGTCGACCACCACCGCGAGCATGTAGGTCGGCGAGCCGTCCGAGCGCAGCAGGATGAAATCGTCGAGCTCGGCGTTCTGCACCGCGACGCGGCCCTGGACCTTGTCCTCGATCACCGTCTCGCCCTCGCGCGGGGCCTTGAGCCGGACCACGAACGGGCCTTCTCCCTCGCTCGCGGAGTCGCGCCACGGGCTGTCGATGCGGAACGGACGGCGCTCGGCCTGCGCGCGCTCGCGCTGGGCAGCCAGCTCGTCCTGGCTCATCCAGCACTTGTAGGCGTGGCCCCGCGCGAGCAGTTCGTGCGCGACTTCGGCGTGGCGCGCCCAGAACTGCGACTGGTAGTACTCGTGCCCGTCCCAATCGAGCCCGAGCCAGCGCATCCCGTCGAGGATCGCCTCGATCGCGTCCTGCGTCGAACGGGCCCTGTCGGTGTCCTCGATCCGCAGCAGGAACTTGCCGCCGAGCCGGCGCGCATAGAGCCAGTTGAACAGCGCGGTGCGGGCGCCGCCGATATGCAGGAATCCGGTCGGCGAGGGCGCGAAACGCGTGACTACCGGCCTTGCGGTGTCCGTCGCGGATTCGCTTCCACTTGCCATACCCGTACGCTTCCTATCCAATCGATTCATGGCCACGCGCCAGCCCACGGTTCCGCTGGGGGAAGAACCGGACGATGCTGCAATGCAGCAGTCGCCTTGGCGAAAGAGCGCGCGCTTGTCCAGCGTGGGCGATGCACTGGAAACGATGCTGGCACGCGCCGGTTTCGACCGCGGGCCGTGGCTGGCGGTTGCCTTCGCCGGCGGGATCGGGGCGTGGTTCGTGTTGGCCCGGCCGGTCGAATGGGTACTGGCGGCGAACGTGAGCCTGTTCGTCGCGCTCGGCGCGGTGGCGCTGTGGCGGGGAAATCCATCGCGCCAGCACGTGATGACCGCCTGCGTGGGCCTGGGCCTGCTGGTGGCCGCGGGGACCGGCATCGTCTGGGCGCGGTCCGAGATGATCGGCGCACCGGCGATCGAACGGCCGGTGGTGGCGAAGTTCGACGGCCGGGTGCTCGAGCGGATCGAGCAGCCTGCCGAGGATCGCGTGCGGCTGGTGCTTGCGACGCGCGATCCGGGTAGCGGCCGGGCGATCAAGGTCCGGGTCAACGTCCCACTCGAGGCGGACCGGCCCGAGCTCACCGAAGGTGCGCTGGCGCGGCTGCAGGTGCGGCTGATGCCGCCGCAGCCGCCGATGCTGCCGGGCGGCTACGACTTCGCGCGCACCGCATGGTTCGAAGGGCTGGCTGCGACCGGCGGCGCGCAGGGCGAGATTGCGGTCCTCGCGCCGGGACCGGGCGGGACCGGGCTTGCATCGCTGCAGCGGCGGCTGGCCGACCACGTGCGCTCGCGACTCGAGGGTTCGCCGGGCGCGATCGCCGCGGCATTCGCCAGCGGCGACCGCGGAGCGATCGCGCCGGAGGACGAGCAGGCGATGCGCGACTCGGGGCTGTCGCACCTGCTGTCGATTAGCGGGCTGCACGTGAGCGCGCTGATCGCGCTGGCCTACGTCATCGCGCTCAAGCTGCTTGCGCTGTGGCCGTGGCTCGCGTTGCGTGTGCGCCTGCCGCTCGCGGCGGCGGCGATCGGCGCACTGGCGGGGGTAGGGTACACCTTGCTGACCGGGGCCGAGGTGCCGACCGTGCGCAGCTGCATCGGCGCGATCCTGGTGCTGATCGCGCTCGCGCTCGGGCGCGAGCCGCTGTCGCTGCGGATGGTCGCGGTCGGGGCGATCGTGGTCTTGCTGCTGTGGCCCGAGGCGCTGGTCGGACCGAGCTTCCAGATGAGCTTCGCCGCGGTGATCGCGATCGTCGCGCTGCACGGCGCGCGCCCGGTGCGCGATTTCCTCGCGCCGCGCGAGGAGGGCTGGCTCGCGTGGTTCGCGCGGCGGGTGGTGATGCTGCTGGTGACCGGGATCCTGATCGAGATCGCGCTGATGCCGATCGTGCTGTTCCACTTCCACCGCGCCGGGATCTACGGGGCGATGGCCAACGTGATTGCGATTCCGCTGACGACGTTCGTGTCGATGCCGCTGATCCTGCTGGCATTGACGCTCGATCTCGTCGGCGCCGGGGCGCCGGCCTGGTGGCTGGCGGGCAAGTCGCTCGAGCTGCTGCTGTGGATTGCCGACTTCACCGCCGGGCAGCCGGGCGCGGTGCGGCTGATGCCGCAGATGGGCGGGACGGCGTTCGCGCTGTTCGTGGCCGGTGGCCTGTGGCTCGCGCTGTGGCGCGGACGGTCGCGATTGCTCGGGCTGCTGCCTGCGGCGCTGGGGACGGGCTTGCTGCTGGCGACGCCGGTGCCCGACCTGCTGGTCTCGGGCGATGGCCGCCACGTCGGCATTACCGGGGAGGGGGAGCGCTTGCTGGTGCTGCGCGAGACGAAGAGCGAGTTCACCCGCGACAACCTGCTCGAGCTGGCCGGGGTGACCGGCGAGCCGGTGCCGCTCGCCAAATGGCCGGGCGCGCGCTGCACGCCCGACTTCTGCGTGATCGCGCTCGAGCGCGGCGGG
>DATDLP010000446.1:0-3909 GCA_036519255.1 Croceibacterium sp. | reverse complement strand
CCTAGGCCGCCGCGACCGTCGAGCTTGGCGGCTCAGTCCTCGATTCTGTCGGTCAACGGCACGTCGACGTAGTACCGGCTGCGGGTCTCGCTGCGCATCGAAGCGAGCGCGAACCCGCGCGGGTGATGCGAATAAATCAGTTCATGATTGCACTAGGGAACGTCCGCGAGAATCCCCAGCCAGCCGAAAGGGTACTCGCGCATCGATCCGGCGTTACCACCCGTCTTTCGCAAAGGTCACATAAGACGCGTCGCTCTCGATGCCGTGCAGTGCCACCTCCGCTGCCTGGTAGATCACCTCGAGACCCTGCTCCTCACGCGCTTCCATCAGGTCGCGGGTCAAGCCGGCCTGGCCATAGACATGACGTGCTTGCCAGTCAGTGCGGCCACATCGACGCGGATCAGCCGCTCGCCGTCGGCCAAGTTGAAGCCGTCGTGCGGCAGGCCCTCGGCCTTGAGCCGCGCGTCGAGCCCGAGGCGCTTCATCAGCGAGACGATGAACTGCTCGAGCAGTCCCCGCGCGGACGCGCCCGAGCACGTAGTCGGGCGCCTGCCGCTCGAGCACCGCGCATTCGATCCTTCGGCGCGCAGCAAGTGGCCGAGGAGATGCCCGGCGGGGCCGGCGCCGATGATGCACACTTGCGACCTCATCCCGGCGCGTTGGACCGCGGACGGTATCGGGGTGCAACTATCGCCCGACGGCGACGTAGCGGAAGCCCTGGCGTTCGATGTCGGCACGATCGTAGAGGTTGCGCAGGTCGACCAGCAGGCGGTCGCGCAGCAGCGTGCCGGCGCGATCGAGGTCGAGCGCGCGGAACGCGTCCCATTCGGTCACGATCACCGCCGCATCGGCACCGTCCATCGTCTCGTAGGCGTCGTTGCAGTAGGTGACGTCGTCGAGCAGAGCCTTGGCCTGCTCCATCCCTTCGGGATCGTACGCCCGCACCTCGGCGCCCGCATCCTGCAGCGCGCGCACGATCGCCAGCGAGGGCGAATCGCGCATATCGTCGGTGTTGGCCTTGAACGTGAGGCCGAGCAGCGCGACGACCTTGCCGTTGCCGTCGCCGCCGAGCGCCTGCACCACCTTGCGCCCCATATGCCGCTTGCGCCGGTCGTTGACCGCGACCACCGCCTCGACCACCCGCAACGGGGCGTCGTAGTCCTGCCCGGTCTTCATCAGCGCCAGCGTGTCCTTGGGGAAGCACGAGCCGCCGTAGCCGGGGCCCGGCTGCAGGAACCGCGGGCCGATCCGGCTGTCGAGCCCGATGCCCTTGGCCACGTCGAGCACGTCGGCGCCGACCTTCTCGCACAGATCGGCGATCTCGTTGATGAAGCTGATCTTGGTCGCGAGGAACGCGTTGGCCGCGTACTTGGTCAGTTCGGCCGCGGGCCGGGTCATCGTCACCAGCGGTGCCTCGTTGCCGAGCAGCGGGCGATAGATTTCCTGCAGCACGCTGGCCGCCTCGTCGTCGTTGACCCCGATCACCACCCGGTCGGGCCGCTTGAAGTCCTCGATCGCCGCGCCTTCGCGCAGGAACTCGGGATTCGAGGCGACCGAGAACTGAAGATCGGGCCGCACCTCGCGGATGATCCGTTCCACCTGATCGCCGGTGCCGACCGGCACGGTCGACTTGGTCACCACCACCGCGCCCGGCTGCAGGTGCGGCGCCATCTCGCGCGCCGCGGCATGGACATAGCTCAGATCGGCATGGCCGTCGCCGCGCCGCGAGGGCGTGCCGACGGCAATGAACACCGCATCGGCGCCGGGCAGCGCCTCGACCAGGTCGAGCGTGAACTCGAGCCGCCCCGCCGCCACGTTGCGCTCGACCAGCTCGTCGAGCCCGGGCTCAAAGATCGGAATCCCGCCCTCGCGCAGCGCGCGCACCTTGCTCTCATCTTTGTCGACACAGCACACCCGGTGACCGAAATCCGCAAAACACGCACCTGACACCAGCCCGACATAGCCCGTGCCGATCATGACGATTCGCATGCTGTTCCCCTGAGATGTGATGAAACGGATGTTCGACCGCGCCCGTCGCGCCCTGTCGCCCTAGGCCAACTCGCCCGGAGCGCGCAAGCGCATCAACCTCGGCCGCGATAAGGTGCAACGCCTTGCTCGGGCAGCCAAAGTCCCTCCGGCGGCGTCCCGCTCTGCCAGAACACGTCGATCGGGATCCCGCCGCGCGGGTACCAGTACCCGCCGATGCGCAGCCAGCGCGGCCGCATCTCGTCGAACAGCCGCTGGCCGATGCCGACCGTCACGTCTTCGTGGAACCCGCAATGGTTGCGGAACGCGCCGAGGAACAGCTTGAGACTCTTGGATTCGACGATCGTCTCATCGGGCGCGTAGTCGAGCACGAGGTGCGCGAAGTCGGGCTGGCCGGTGACCGGGCATAGCGAGGTGAACTCGGGCGCCGCAAAGCGCACGAGGTACAGCGTGTCGGGTCGAGGGTTGGGCACATAGTCGAGCTCGGCTTCGGCCGGCGAGGGCGGCAGCGCGCTCTGGCGCCCGAGATGCCGCGGGAGGGGGGTGTCGCTCATCGGCCACGACTCTTGCCGCGATCGCCGCCCGCAGACAAGACAGATGCGAATTCAGAAGCTATTCAGCGCGCGGGGCCAAGGCGGCTGATACGACCGATGCGCTCGACGATTCTCGCTTCCCTCTTTGTCTTGGTGCTGGCCGCGCCGGCCGGCGCGTCGCTCAGCGACTTCCGCCTGCCGCCCGCATCCGCCCCGCAACAGCCGCCCGATGTGCAGGGGCCGGTCGCCCCCGACGTCCCGGCCTCACGCCGGCCAGCGCCGGCGACCACCGCGACCGTCTCCCCCGCACCGACCTTGACCGCAGAGCCGGTCGACCTGCCTGAAAGCCTGCGAACCGCGCCATCCGCCGCGCCGGTGCGGCCACCCGCGACAGAACGCCCGGATTCGGCGCCTATCTCGGTGCAGCCGGCGGCGGTGACGCCCACCCCGCAGGAGAGCCGCAGGATCGCCGCCCCGGCGCCCTCACCCTCCGCAAGGCCCGCTGCCACGCCGCAGCCGCGCGTGGATCCATCCACCGAACGCGGCTGGTCGTGGCTTTGGCTCGCGATCGGCCTGCCCCCGTTGCTGCTGGCGCTCGGCCTCGCGAGCTGGATCGTCCGGCGTACGCAGCGGAGGCCGGCCCGCGCAGACGCTGTGCCGCAACTCGAGCGGCCGCGGCTTGAACCGCCGCTTCCCGCTGAGCCCGTCGAGCCGGCCACGGCTTCCGTCGAACCGCTGCAGGTCGCGCTGGAGCCGCTGCGTCTCAGCCTGACCTTGCTCAACGCGACACTTGTCTACCGGCTCGAGCTGGCCAACAGCGGGACTTCGCCGCTGACCGGGCTAACCATCGGCGCCGACATGATCGCGGCGCACGCCTCGCTCAGCCGCGAGGCGCAGCTTTCGGGGCCGCGCGCCGGCGGCAGCGTGCCGACACAGCGGATCGAGCGACTCGAACCTGGCGAGAGCCGGGTGGTGACCGGCGAGTTTCGCCTGCCCTTCCCCGAGATCGTGCCGATTCGGCAGGGCAGCGCGGCGCTGCTGCTGCCGCTCGCGCGCATTCGCGTGGATGCAGAGGGCGTGGCGCCGATCCTTCGCACCTTCGTCGTCGGCCAGCCCGGTTCTGACCCCGACGCCGGATTGCAGCCCTTCCGCCTCGACCAGGGACCGCGGGTTTACCCCCAGGTGGCGCAGCGGGCGTTCGCCTAGGTTTACCGTGTCGCGCGCAACCGCTACCTCCGTGTCAATGGATGACCTCGTTTCGACTTCCTGGCTGGCGGAGCGACTCGGCGAACCCGGCCTCGTGGTGCTCGACGCGTCGGCCCATCTGCCCGACGCCGCGCGCGATCCGCGCGCCGAGTTCGCCGCGTCGCACATCCCCGGCGCGCGCTTC
>DATDLP010000445.1:0-7172 GCA_036519255.1 Croceibacterium sp. | reverse complement strand
GACCGACGACGTCGCCGGTGACGGCACGACGACGGCGACCGTCCTGGCCCAGGCCCTGGTCCGCGAGGGTCTGCGCAACGTCGCGGCCGGTGCGAACCCGATGGCCCTGAAGCGGGGCATCGAGGCCGCTGTCACGGCTGTCTCCGACGAGCTGAGCAAGCTCGCCAAGGATGTGGAGACAAAGGAGCAGATCGCCTCCACCGCCTCCATCTCCGCCGGTGACTCCACGGTCGGCGAGATCATCGCCGAGGCCATGGACAAGGTCGGCAAGGAAGGCGTCATCACCGTCGAGGAGAGCAACACCTTCGGGCTGGAGCTCGAGCTCACCGAGGGCATGCGCCTGGACAAGGGCTACATCTCGCCGTATTTCGTCACCGACACCGAGCGGATGGAGGCCGTCTTCGACGACCCGTACATCCTGATCGCGAACAGCAAGATCTCCGCGGTGAAGGACCTGCTCCCGGTGCTGGAGAAGGTCATGCAGGGCGGCAAGCCGCTGGTCATCATCGCCGAGGACGTCGAGGGCGAGGCGCTGGCCACGCTGGTGGTCAACAAGCTGCGTGGCGGCCTCAAGGTTGCCGCGGTCAAGGCGCCGGGCTTCGGCGATCGCCGCAAGGCGATGCTGCAGGACATCGCGATCCTGACCCAGGGCGAGATGATCTCGGAAGACCTCGGCATCAAGCTCGAGAACGTCACTCCGGCGATGCTCGGCGAAGCCAAGCGCATCACGATCGACAAGGACAACACCACGATCGTCGACGGTGCCGGCGACCAGGGGGACATCAAGGCCCGGGTCGAGCAGATCCGCGCGCAGATCGAGACCACCACCAGCGACTACGACCGCGAGAAGCTGCAGGAGCGGCTGGCCAAGCTGGCCGGCGGCGTCGCGGTGATCAAGGTCGGCGGCGCCTCGGAGATCGAGGTCAAGGAGCGCAAGGACCGCGTCGACGACGCGCTCCACGCGACCCGTGCGGCGGTCGAGGAAGGCATCGTCCCCGGCGGTGGCACCGCGCTGCTTTACGCGACCAAGTCGCTCGAGGGCCTGACCGGGGCCAACGAAGACCAGACCCGCGGCATCGACATCGTCCGCCGCGCGCTCCAGGCGCCGGTGCGGCAGATCGCCGAAAACGCCGGCCATGACGGCGCGGTGGTCGCGGGCAAGCTGATCGACGCCAATGACGAGCAGCTCGGCTTCAACGCCCAGACCGACGTCTACGAGAACCTCGTGGCAGCCGGCGTGATCGACCCGACCAAGGTCGTCCGCACCGCGCTGCAGGACGCGGCCTCGGTCGCCGGCCTGCTGATCACCACCGAAGCGGCGATCAGCGAGATTCCGGAAGACAAGCCCGCCATGGGCGGCGGCGGCGGCATGCCCGACATGGGCGGCATGGGCTTCTGACGCGCCTGCGGCGCGTCACCCCGGCGCAAGCCGGGGTCTCGCGCCGCACGGTTCGACTTTGCCGAACAAGATCCCGGATCACGTCCGGGACGACGGGCCGGGGAGCGATCCCCGGCCCTTTTTGCGTTAACCATCAATATGTTTGACTCACCCGCCGGCCGCACCTAGCCGCGCCCGCCATGTCTAGCTGCGCATATCAACTGTTTACCGCGAACCCGGTCGCCTCGGCCCGGGTGCTCGGTCGCGTGCGCGCAAGTTAGGCGGAACTCCCAGTCCCGCCGAGATGGCGGGATGTCTTTTCAAGTCACCTTCATTCCGTCGCTCGGGGTCTGGCCATGACCACGAAAGGAATGACTCATGACTTTGGAATTGCGGCACTTTGCCAGGACCATCCACTACGACGAGCTGATAGCTGGGCTGCGCGCGGCGCAGGCCGACCAGGCGGTCTACTGCAAGACCGACGCGAGCGGCCTCGAGCTGTGGAACTACACCCCGTCGTGCACCTACGACCGGAAGTGGAACCCGTTCTCGCTCGTCGCGCGCGGCCTGATCCTCGATCCGGCCAGCCGTTCGGTCGTCGCCACCCCGTTCCCCAAGTTCTTCAACCTGGGCGAGCACGGCGAGGGCATGCCCGACGGGCCGTTCGAGGTCTACGAGAAGCTCGACGGCAGCCTGATCATCCTGTTCCATCACCAGGACCGGTGGCGCGCGGTCACCCGCGGCGCCTTCGGCACCGCGCAGGCGATCTGGGCCGAGCGGATGATGGCTGCGGCCGACCTCTCGCACCTTGTGCCGGGAACGACCTACCTCGCCGAGGCGGTCTACGCCGACAACCGCATCATCGTCGCCTACGACGAGGACGCGCTGGTGCTGCTGTCGGCCTACGACGCCGAGGGATTCGAGCTGCCGTTCGCCGAGCTCGCCGCAACCGGCGATGCGATCGGCTGGCGGACCGCCGAACGCTATGCGTTCGCGTCGGCCGAAGCGCTGATCGCAGACGCGCGCGGCCTGCCCGAGCAGCGCGAGGGCTACGTCGTGCGCTTCGCCGGCGGGCAGCGGCTCAAGCTCAAGGGCCCGGCCTACTGTGCGCTGCACGCGATCATCTCGCGGGTCACCCCGCTCGGGATGTGGGAGCTCATGCGCACCGAGGCCGATCTCGACGGCATCCGCCGGCGGATTCCCGAAGAGCTGTGGGCTGACTTCGACGCGATCCGCGACGCCATCGGGCGGATGCTCGAGCACAAGCTCGGCGCCGTCGCCGCGTTCGCCCGCGAAGTCGCGCATCTGGGCGATCGCGAAATCGGCCTGATGCGCAGCTCGATCGAGCCGGAGATCTTCGGTCGCATCTTCGCGTACCGCAAGAACCCCGACATGCTGTCGGACCCGCGGGCGCGCGACCGGCTGTTCCGCGATGTCCGGCCCGTCGGCAACGCGCTGGCGGGATACAAGCCCTCCTACGCACTGACGAAGATCGTCGGTGAGGCGGAATGAGGTGCGGCGGGGGCCGGAGGAGCGATCCTCCGGCCCTTTGCCGGCACCACCGCGCGCTTCGTCCGTTCTTCCGGCGGACGGGCAAGGAGGATGCGATGCAGATCCCGCACAACGCCCTGGTCGCGCTCGCCAACGGCGAGAAGCTAGTCGTCATGCGCAACACCGGGCAGCCGCTCGAGCCGCGGCTCGAACGCGTGGCCGAGCCCGACCTCGAGCTGACCAACTTCAGCGCCGGCGTGCGCCACCAGGACCCGGCCGGCCAGCGCAACGGCAGCACCGATATCGACGAGTTGGCGCACGGCGCGGCCATAGCCGAGTGGCTCAACCGCCAGGCGCTCGACGGGACGCTCGGCGAGGTGGTGATCGCAGCCGATCCCAAGACGCTCGGCCAGATCCGCCGGCATTGCCACAAGGAGCTCGAGCGGCGGATCGTCGGCGAGGTAGCGAAGGATCTGATCAATTCGCCGGTCCAGACGGTCGAGCGAGTGCTCGCCGAGGCCTGATGGCCTCGCCTGCCGAGAACCGCGCGTGGATGGTCGCGCGCCAGTTGAAACGGCGCGGCATTCGCAACCCGCACGTGCTCGCGGCGATGGCCGAGGTCCCGCGGGAGCGCTTCGTGCCCGCATCGCTGGCCGAGGTCGCCTACCAGGACGGGCCGCTGCCGATCGGCGAGGAGCAGACGATCAGCCAGCCCTACGTCGTCGCGTTGATGACAGAGGCCGCCGACGTTGCTCCCGGCGACCACGTACTCGAGGTCGGCGCGGGCTCGGGCTATGCCGCCGCGGTGCTCTCGCGGATCGCCGGGCGGGTCTACGCGCTCGAGCGCCACGAAACCCTGGCAAGGGCCGCGCAGCGTCGCGTGGCGGAGCTCGGCTACAGCAACCTCGCGGTGCTCATCGGCGACGGCAGCCTCGGTCTGCCCGCCCACGCACCATACGATGCGATCCTTGTCGCCGCAGGCAGCGCGCAAGTGCCCGAACCGCTCAAACGCCAACTCGCGATCGGAGGCAGGCTGGTCATTCCGATCGGCAGCACGAACGAACAGGTGCTGCTGAGCATTCTCCGTCGGGGCGACGACGAGTGGACCGAAGACGAGCTGGGCGCCGTGCGCTTCGTCCCGCTGATCGGCGCGCACGGCTGCTGACCCCGGCTGGCGATCGGCTTTGCGCGTCGCACCCCGCGCTGATAGGATCGGTGCAACGACAAACGGAGAGGGGGCCACCGCCATGCGTTTGAACCTGACGATCTGCCTCGTTCTGACGCTGGCGGCCTGTGCGCCGGCCGGCGAGACCGCCTCGACATCCGCTTCCGCCTCGCCCCCTGCAGCGAGCGCTTACTCCGCCGCGCTGGCCGATCCGCAACGCCCTCAGGCCGACCGCGACCGCGACGCCGCGCGGCTTCCCGCCGAGCTGCTCGCCTTCGCGCAGATCGAGCCGGGCGAGAAGGTCGGCGATTACATCATGGGCGGCGGCTACTGGACCCGCCTGCTGTCGAACCTCGTCGGCCCCGCAGGCAAGGTCTACGCCTTCCAGCCCGACGAGTTCATCGCCTTCCGCCCAGCCTACGGCGACGAGCAGAACGCCGCGGCCACCGGGCGTCCCAACGTCGTCGCGCTGCGCGGCCCGGTCGGTGCGCCGCCGTTCCCCGAGAAGCTCGATACGATCGTGACCGTGCAGAACATGCACGATCTCTACCTCGGCGCGATGCCGCAAGGCACCGCGCCGAAGGCGCTCAAGGCGCTGTTCGATTCGCTCAAGCCCGGCGGAACGCTGCTGGTGGTCGATCACAGCGCCGTGGCGGGCGCGGGTCTCGCGGCCGCCAACTCGGTGCACCGGATGGATCGCGAGGCGGCGATCGCCGCGCTGACCGCGGCCGGGTTCGCGCTCGACGCGGAGAGCGTGCTCTACATGCGACCCGATGATCCGCGGACGGCGAACGTGTTCGACCCGGCGATTCGCGGCAAGACCGACCAGTTCGTGCTCCGGCTGCGCAAGCCGGGTTGATTGCGACGAAGCGAGGCGATTCCACGGCTGATCGCCCTGCCGCGCCCGTTCGTCGCGGAACCAATTGCCGGAGCGGCCCGGGTGGTTAAGATATCCACAATAGTCATGAGGGTACGCTTCGCAGCATGAAGCTCGGGATCATCGGACGGGTCGCAGCCGTCATCGCGCTGGCAGCTACGGCAGTGGCGCCGGCACAGGCACAAACCAACTTCGAAGCCGCCTTCGACAGCGCGCTCGGCACCCAGGTCCGCGCGCCGCGCGACTTCGCGCCCGACTACAGCAATCCGCTGGTGGCGCAGATCGCGCAGATCGCCGACGGCTCGAACGGGCGCATCGGCGTGGCCGCGATCGACCTCTCGAGCGGGCAGGAGGTCGCGATTCTCGGCGACCAGCCGTTCCCGATGGCCAGTACCAGCAAGGTCGCCATCGCCGCCACGTATCTCGAAGGCGTCGACCAGGGGCGCTGGAGCCTGACCAGCGAGTTTCCGCTGATGATCCCGGTCGCCTCGCGCCCGTTCTCCTCGGCCGTAGCGCCGGTCCGCGCCGGCAATCACATGACCGCGCGCGAGCTGATCGAGCTGATGATCACCCGCTCGAGCAACCCCGCGACCGATGCGCTGCTGGCGGCGGTCGGCGGCCCGGCCGTGGTCAACGACTGGGCACGCAGGGCCGGCATCGCGAACTTCAATCTCTCGCGCGACATTGCCACGCTGGTGCGCGATGACGGCGAGGTCAATCCGGCGGTGCAGATCGACATCCGCGACAGCACCACCCCGCGCGACATGGTCAAGCTGCTCGCCGGGCTGTACCAGGGCCAGTGGCTCAGCGCTTCGAGCCGCCAGGTGCTGATCGGCGCGATGGAACGCTGCCGCACCGGCACCGGCCGCATCCCCGGCCTGATGCCCGGTGACGCGCGCGTGGCGCACAAGACCGGCACGCTGAGCAACACCTCGAGCGACGTCGGCATCATCACTGGCCCCGACGGCCGCTCGATCGCGGTGGCGATCTACGTCACCGGCCAGGGCGGCAAGCCCAACCGCGACGCCAAGATCGCCACGCTCGCGCGCGCGCTCTACGACGGCTACGGCGAATCCGCCCGCCAGTGGGCCAGCGCGCGCTACCGCTCGACCGGCTCGTCGGTCGCCGCCAACTGACGGCAAGCCCCAACGAAAAAGGCGCGCCCTCGCGGACGCGCCTTTTCCATGAACGGTGACCGCGAACGATTAGTCGGCGGCGGCTTCGGTCGTGCTCTCGTCCTGCGCGTCGGCTTCGACCTCGGCAGCGGCGTCGGTCGCGGTGTCGGCGGCGCCATCGGCGGCTTCCCCGACCGCAGCACCGGTGTCGGCGGCAGCGCCTTCGACCGCATCGCCGGCGGCTTCGGCGTTCGCTTCGGCATCGGCCATCGCGCTGTCGACGGCTTCACCGGCGGCGTCTTCGGTGCTTTCCGAGCAGGCGGCGAGCGACAGGGCGGCGCCGGCAATGGCGGCAGCGAGAACGATCTTGCGCATGTTCGTCTATCCTTCAACAGCAGGAACGGGACGCGCGCCCCTCGGAATGTCCGGCGAGAGCAGGCGTGAAACCCACCATGCGGTGAACTCCACCTGCGGAAATAATGGCAACTTTGTGGCGAAGCAAGCGAATGGTGCAGCCAGTCCCGGCGCAGGACGGCCGGAGGTTGGACGAGCCGGGTCAAGACGGTGCAAGGCCCTGACTCGTCCGCGCACGAGAATAGCAGCGCCAGATCAACCGGATATGAACCAGGTTAAGTGTTCGCACGGAGGATCGCCCCGCGTGCGCGTTCGCCCGCCGTGGCGATTTCCGCGCCGCCGGGTGTTCCACCCGGCCCGGAATCGCTCTAGCAATCCGCCATGGCGGACAAGCAGCATCTCTACCTGGTCGACGGCTCGGCCTATATCTTCCGCGCCTATCACCGGCTCCCCCCGCTGACCAATCCGCACGGCGTGCCGGTCGGCGCGGTCTACGGCTACACCACGATGCTGTGGAAGCTGGCCGACGAGCTCGACAAGGCCGACGGGCCGACGCACCTCGCGGTGATCCTCGACAAGGGCGCGGTCTCTTTCCGCAACGAGCTGTACGACAAGTACAAGGCCAACCGCCCGCCGCCGCCCGAGGACCTCGTCCCGCAGTTCCCGCTGATCCGCGACGCGACGCGCGCGTTCAGCCTGCCGTGCATCGAGGAGGACATGCTCGAGGCCGACGACCTGATCGCCTCGTACGCCAGGGAGGCGACGCGGCGCGGATGGGACGTGACGATCGTC
>DATDLP010000444.1:0-11813 GCA_036519255.1 Croceibacterium sp. | reverse complement strand
GGTGTTGACGAAGCTGAGCGTGGCGCCGCCGTTGGCTTCGCTGCTCACCTCGAACGCGCCTTCGCCGCCGAACATGGTTTCCTGGAAGGTCGTCGGGCTCGGCACGTACTCGCGGCCGACGATGCTGCCGCCGTTGGTAATGGTGGTCGAGACCACTTCGAGGTCGAACCCGACATTTCCGTCGATCTCGCCGGTGTTGACGAACGTGAAGCTCGCCCCGGGGACGTCCTCTTCGAGCAGCTCCTGCTCGATGAACAGCGCGTCGGGGTTGCCGGCATTGCCCGAGATGCTGCCCTCGTTCGTGAACTCGATCGTATCGGCGACGAAGTAGAGCTCGGCGCCGTCGGCGATCTCTCCGCTGTTGACGAACGTCGCCACTTCGGTCGCCACGGTCGGCATCTGCTCGAAGTACGTCTGGTCGCCGACCCCGGCATCCCAGTTGTGGCCGAGACCGATCACCAGCCCGGGAGCGCTGCCTTGCGCGCCGCTGAAGCCCTCGATGCGACCGCTGTTGTCGAACGCGAATTCAGACGCAGTCATGCGCACGAGCAGGCCGCCGTCGATCAGTCCGGAGTTGGCGATCGACGCGGGGACGTAGATCCCTTCCGCGTCGAGCGTGCCCGCGACCGCGGAACGAATGGTCATCGCCGTCTCGGGCAGGTTGTAGGGGTTGAAGTCGTTGAACGGATTGCCGTTAGTCGGAGTGCGCACGCGTGCGCCGCCATCGGTCATCGCGATCGTGCCGGTGTTGCTGAAGCTGAACGCCTCGCCGATCCGCGCGGTGACAACGCTGGGCACGCCGGCCGAGGAACGTGTGATCGTACCCGCGTTGATGAACTCGGAGGTCGTCAGCGCGATCCGGCCGTTGATGTCGGCCTCGTTGGTGAACGACGCCGGGCCCGTGCCGGCGCCTTCGAAGACAAAGCGTTGGCCGAACGGCGTCTGCACCGGGGTGAAACCGTAGCTGTAGAGCGCAGGGATCACCTGCGGTGCGGTGCCGGGCGCGCCCGTGAGCACGCTGGCCGACAGGTCGGCCCGGTTGACGATCTTGCCGTCACCCATGAGGAACAGCGCCGGCGTCGCGCCGACCGGATTTGCTGCGGTCTCGACAATGACGGTCCTCTCGGCACTGTCGGTTACCACGCCGTAGCGGTCGAACGCGGTCGGCAGTCCGCCACCGATCACCGCGGTTCCATCGGCGTTGAAGATCTGCGCGTATGTGTCGATCGCCACGCCGCCGGTGATCGTTCCGGTCACGCCGGTGGTGGCGCCCTCGTAGCCGAAGACGCTGAGCTGGTTGCCGAACTGGCTGTTCAGCGTGACCGAACCGTCGATCGTGCCGCGGTTCAGGACCATCCCGCCGCCGAGAAGCACGTTGCCCGTGATGGTGCCGCCGTTGGCGACGATGCCGTTGGCCAGGCCGAGCGCAATCGCGGTGCCCCCGGTGCCGGTGATCTCGCCGCCGTTGTTGACGGTCACGAAACCGCCCCGCAGCACCGGCGGCAGGGGCTGGCCGTTGTTGAACGTGCCGGTCAGTCCCACGGCCGACGTGCCCGTAATGCTGGCGCCTTCGGCCACGGTGATGGTCGTGTTGAACGAGTTCGGCGCGCCGGTTGCCGAAGCCGAGCGCACCTCGATGGCGGTCGCGCCCGAGGCGATATCGCCGGTCACATTGACGGTGGCAGCGCCCGGGCTGGAGGTTTCCTTGCGGAGGACGATGGCAGCGCCTGTGGTCGAGATCGATTCGACGTCGATCGCGGCGCCGCCGTTGCCGAACTGCGCGAAGATGCCGCTGGCGTTGGCGCCGGTCGCGGTGATCGTGCCGACGTCGATGGCGATCGAGCCGGTGTCGGAGTAGGCATTGATGGCGCCGGCATTGGCACCGCTCGTCAGGATCTCGTCCGCCACGATGCTGAGGGCGCCGTTGGTCGAGCTGCCAAGGACCGCTGCCCCGCCGTTACCCGTGGTCTGGGCAAGGCCGCTCGAGATCGACACGTCGCCGTCGGACATCCCGACGATGGCCGAGCCGTAGAGTCCCGCGCTGAACGCGTTGTCGCTGGTGATCGAGACGTCACCGGTGAACGACATTCCGACCACCGCGTCGCCGGTGAACAGGCCGGCGCTGCCGGCGTTCTCGACCCGGGTCGTACCGGCGTGGATGGTGACGTCGCCGCCGATGGTGTTGCCGAACACGCCGACGCCGCTCGCCCCGGTGGTAGTAACCGTTCCGGTGGTGATCGACACGTCGCCTTCGCCGCCGCGCGCGACGACCGCGACCGAGTCTGCGCTGGCAAGCATCACGTCGTCGGCGGAAATCGTGATCGCACCATTGCCCCGCGCGGTGATGCCGTAGCGTTCCTCACCCGAGACGGCCACAGTGCCGGCTTCGATGGCGATGGTGCCGTTGCCGCCCTCGCCGAGCACGACGATGCCGCCCTGGTCGTGGCGCATGCCGTCCGACCGCAGGCCCGGAAATTCGCCTGGGCCGGTCACGGTGACAGCCGCCGCGTCGATCGTGACGTCGCCGCTGGTGCGCGCAACGACGGCGATCGTCGTGCCGCCGCTCACGGTAACCTCGTCGGTGACGGTCAGGCTCACCGCGCCGCCGTCATCCGACCGGGCCGAAAGGCCGTAGTCGACCGCATCGACGGTGGCGGCCGTGATCGAGACGCCGCCGGAGCCGTTGCCGAAGATCGCTCCGCCGGCGGAGTTCACGGAATCGACCGAGATCGCCACCGTGCCGCCGTCGGAGATGGCCTGGACACCCGCGCCGACGCCGAGCATCGACACGCTGCCCGCATCGACCGTCGCGCTGTCGTGACCCGAGGCGTAGACCGTCACGGCATCGACGCTGTGCGCCGTGGCGTTCTCGACCGTGACCGAAGCGTCGGTCCCGGCGACCGCAACCACGGCCGAGCCATAGAAGCCGCGGGTCTCGACCGTACCGGCGATGACAGTGGCCGCACCCTCGGTCGACTGGGCGAGCAAGCCCTCGGGATACAGCCCGCCGACTGTGTCTCCGCCTTCGCCCAGCAGCAGGACGTTGTCGCCCCGGACGGTCACGTCGCCATCGACCGAGGTCGCCTGCACGCCTGAGGTAATCGCGCCGTCGAGCGTCATCTGGCCGACATGGACGTCGATGTCGCCGCCTTCAGAATTCGCCCGGACGCCGATCGCCTCACCGTCGCCGGTCAGCGTAACCGTGCCGAGGCTGGCGCTGATCGAGCCGTCAGCTGTGTTGAAATTGCTCACGTTGGCGCGTTGTCCCGCCGTCGCCGTGGCGGTGACGGTTTCGACCTCGGCGGCGATCGATCCGCCGGTGGAGCGCAGGTCGATCGCCGTGGGCGTGCCGGTAGCGCTCGCTGCATCGACGGCGATGTCGGCGGCGGACTGCTCGACTATGGGCTGAGCCAGCGCCGGCCAGCTCGCCAGCAAGAGCGGCAGCGCGGTGCCGCACTGGAGGAGGCGGCGCGTGCGGCTGGACTGGGGTGCGCGGTTGCGAACGTGAGATTGCATGGTCGGAATCCTCCCTTGGGGCGTGCGTTGCGGACGGGGGCACGCCGCCGCGACCACGCGCCGAGGGAGTGCCTCGGACCAGTACGCTTCGGAAAACTCGGCTAAGCGACCCCCGACCGAATTCGATGCGCACGCGTGTGTCGTGTTGCCGGTCGGAAATCTTTCCCGAATTCTGAAAAGTGATGAAACCTGCCGGATCAGCCAACTAGCTGGTAAATCTCGGGTAAATTCCGGACAGGTTGGTCTGCGCGCTAGTCCGCGGTGCGCGGCTGCGGCTGCTCGAACATGTTCAGAATCACCGAGCGCACCTCTTCCGGAGTCACCGCCACGCCCTGCGCGCCGGCTTCGGCCACCAGGCGCCGCTGCGCCTGCTGCGCGTCCTCGCCATCCGGGCGAAGCGTGTAGATCACGAACGGCGTCCGGTCGCCGCGCGCGCGCATCTGCTCGACCAGCCTTATCCCGGCCAGGCGGTCCTCGCCGCGGCCCATGTCCGAAACGACCACGGCGTAATCGTACATCGCAAGCAGCGCGAGCGCATCCGCGCTGCCGGTGACCGTGTGGACCGCAATCCGGCGCTCCTCGAAGAAGCGCTCTTCGTAGATGTTGTTCTGGGGATGGTCGTCGACCCACAGCAGGCGCCCGATCGCATCGGGCGCGTCGGCGATGACCGGCGGCGTCGTCCTGAAGCTGGCCTCGGCGCCGCTTTCATGTCCGGTCCAGAAATAGGTGGTGACGAGCCCCGCTGCGCCGAGCAGCGCCGCGGCGGCCAGCAGGGCAGGAAGGCGCCGCCGCGGGCCGGCCGGCTCGGGTTCGATCGCCGTGACGGGTTCGTCGGCAGGCGGCGCGGGCCGGCGCGCGTCGACCTTGAGGCGGTACCCGACGCCATAGGCCGATTCCAGTGCGGTGCTTTGGCTTCCCAGCGCCTGACGCAGGCGGCTGATGGCCTTGGCCAACGAATTCTCGTGCACGATACGATCGGGCCACCCCGCCACGAGCAGGCGTTCCTTGGCCACGTCGCGACCGGCTTCCTGAAGCAGAACGCCAAGAATGGCGGCGCAATTGCGGTCGAGCTCGACGGTTCGCCCGTCGATCAGCAACGCCCCCTGCGCCTCGTCGAATTCGGCATCGCCGAACCGCCACACGCTATTCACTCGCGCGACCCATGATCCACCCTGATAAGTGCGTCGCTATATCGGCCCACACCCTCCGATCAAAGTCACTTTTGGTGCCAGTTTGTAACAACTTACTCTTCGATGACGTTGCCCGCCGTGGCTTCGATCGCGATCGGGCCGACCAGCGAGGCGACGATCCCGGGGCCGTTCTGGTCGGGCCGGCGCGCGTCCATGCGCATCTCGTTCATGGCGATCTTCGCGGTGATGTGCCGCGAGAACGGCAGCGTCGGGCCGTCGCCCCAATCCTGATGGGCGATGTCGAATTCGAGCGTGTCGCCGGCGATCCTGAAATTCTCGAGCACGCCGAAGGTGTAGGGGTTGTCGCACCGGCCGCAGGCAATGCCGAACAGGCGTTCGCCGTCCTTGCGGATCAGGAAGTACTGCTTGTCCATGCCCACTCCGAAGCCGAGCCAGACGCCCGCGACGTCGTCCGCGGTGATCTGCCGCCAGCGGGCAGGGGGGATATACGGCGCGGGCGGGCGCCCGGCTCCGCCGCCGGCACCCGCCGGCAGCTGCAGGATCGGCACGGGCGGGGCGTTCGGCGGCAGGATGTTGACCGGGAAGGCCGAGGGCGTCGGCCCGCGCGGATCCTTGATTGCAACCTGCTCGAGGGCCGGGCCGCTCGCGCTGCCGCGCGTTCCGGTGACGACAAGCCGGCCGTCGACAAGTCTCGCCCGCAGGTGATCCCGCGAGGCGGGCGAGCCGTCGAGCTCGAGGTGCCGGATCGTGAACGACAGTCCGGCCTGCTCGTCGAACGTCCCTTCGATCGGCGCCAGTGTCGTGCCATCGGCGCAGTGCGTGCAATACACGCCGGTGACCTGGCTCCCGCGGATCACGAACTGGTAGACGTGCGGCTCGCCGGCATCGGTTCGCCATCCGCCGCGATAGTAGTCCGCGTTCTCGGCAGCGGCTTCCGATGCCGTGGCAAGCGCGGCACTTGCCGCCATGACTGCAATCGCTCGAAGGGTCATCGCGTCCACTCCCGGTGCCGCGACGGTGTCCAACGCCCCGCCTTCCGGCACATCCGTCCGGTGTGCCAGCAAGTCTCGGGATCGATCAACCGCTTAAACGGGCCCGCGACGATTCATGACCGGGCGTGCCATCACGCAACCGCTGCCGGAAACTGCGCGACTTCGGCGAAATCGGCGAGGTTCTCGCAACCGATCACGTCGGTCGCGCCCGAGCGCACCCAGACGTGGGCGACCAGTTGGTCGCCGCGTCTGGCAACGCCGTAGTGGAGCACCGACGGGACTGCGCGCCGGCGGAGCATCCAGTGCGCCGCGAATCCCTGCTCGATGCACTTGGCCCGCCAGGGGACGCGGCGTGCGCTCGCCGCCACCGCCCAGCGTACCGCGCGGATCAGGCGAAGCTGCTCCTCCGTCGCGGGAGGCGGCCGGTCGGGTGCACGGGCGATCGTGGCGACGCGGCGGAACGGCACGAATGCGATCATGCACGACATGGCGGCGAGCACGGCAACGGCCTCGGCCAGCAGCTTGCGCTCGGACGGCGTGATCCGCTTCAGCTTGGCCAGGAGGCGCTTCATGCGTGCCGACTCACTGATTGCTCCCCGTAGCCCGACGCAGAAAATGCCCGGCCGAAACGCCGCGGAGCAGGGCCATTCGATAGGTGCTTATGACATCGAGGCGCTCCCACCCGGCCTCGGGCCAGTCGGCGACGAGCCGTTGCATCCGCTCGACGTCGAGCGCCCGTGCGGCGGGTTCGCACAGCGCCAGCCGGTCTACCTCCGCCTCCAGGTCGGCGCGGGCCGCGGTCAGCCCCTCGTGCCAGTCGGCCCCCTGATAGCCTTTCCGGCGGGAATCGAGCACGGTGGCGGGCAACCGGTCGCTCAGCGCCCTGCGGCCGAGCGAACGCCTCTCGCCGAGGCGCAGATACTGGTCCATCGGGGCCGAAAGACAGAACTCGACCAGCCGCCGATCCGCCGTGGGGTCACGCTGGTCGATCCCCCAGCCGGCGAGGATGCCCTTGTTGAGGTTCCCGAAGTCGACGCGACGCATCGCCCAGACGCGGGTGTCATGGCCGTTCTTGCGGGGGCGATAGGCAAAATCGAGCCCGCGTTCGCTCGCGAGCCGCGCAAGGTCCAGTTCCTGCAGCCGTTCCGGGCGGACGGCGGTGTATTCGGTGATCTCGTACTTCCTGTCACGCAACCGGCTGAGCCACTGCCACAACCGCTCGGGGACGAACGGGCCGAAGGCTGCGGCGAGCACGCCGCGCCAGCGCATCGTTCTGCGAGCGACGAGATGCGCGCCTTCGCGACGGAGCTCGACGAAGCGGCCCGAACGCGCGAGTTCCGCCAATCGTTCGTTCCCCGCGTAGCTGATCGTCATGTTGCCCATCTGGCCGGTCAGCAGGACCTTCAGTTTTCTTCGGCGCGCCTCGTCGTTGATGGCCGAAACCCAGACCGAGTTGCACGGATTGAGCATCGGCCGGTCGTACAGCAGGGCATTGCGGTCGAGATCGGCGAGCGGCGAGCGGTGGCCGCTGCGGACCAGCACGTGCTCGATGTTCGGGTGGAGCGCGGCGGTCTCGGCCGCCGTCGGCCCCTCGTCGCCGAGCCGGTTCTTCGGATCGGGTCGGTCATAGCCCTCGCGCGGGACCGCGGTGAAGCCCACCACCTTGCCACCCTGGGGCGCCATCAGCCGCGCCGCCGTGGCTGCAACCGAGGCGCTGTCGAACCCCGCGCTCAGGTGGCACGCGACGGCGCCGTTTGCGCCACGCAGCCGCGACTGCGTGGCTTGGTCGAGATGATGGCGCAGCCCTTCCACGTAGTCGTCCGCCCGTCCGCTGCGAACGGGAGCCCGTTCGGGCCGCCAATAGCGCCGCCGGCTGATTCCCCGCGGCGTCACGGTGGCGACCTCGCCCGCAGCGATGGTTTCGATCCCGGCGAAGAAGCTCCGCGTCCCGCCGACGGGTATCAGCGTGATGAACTCGGCCATTGCCTGCTCGTCGGCGGCGTAGGGAATGTCGGGCAGGGCGTGGAGGCCCTTCGGCATCGAGGCAAAGGCGAAGAAGCCGCTGCCGCGATGAAAATGCAGCGGTCGCTGGCCGATGAAGTCCCGAGCCAGCAGCAGCTCCTGCCCGGCTGCGTCCCACAGCGCGAAGGCGAAGTCGCCGGCCAGCCGATCGAGCGCGCCCTGACCCCAGCGCTCGAGGCAGGCGAGCAGCATCGCCGCGTCGCACAGCCCGCGCGCACGGTCCGCCGACCAGCCGAGCGCGGCGGACAGCTCGTCGCGGTTGTCGAGGCGCACGTCGGCCACCAATGTCAGGCGACCGTCCGCGGCGTGCAGCGGCTGCCGATCACAGGCGTCCTCGGGCAGGGTGGCGAACAGCCGCCGGCCCATGGCCAGCGATCCGTCGGACCAGTACCGCTCGCCATGCGGGCCGTACATCGCCTGGGCCGCGAGCATCCGCTTGCACGATTCGTCGGGGTGCGGCTTTCCGCCGTAATTCCAGCAACCTGCCAGCGCGGTCATGTCAGCCTGCGCTCACGCGCACCAGTCCTTCCGCGCGCAGCTGCTCGACGAAAGCGAGCACCTCGTCGAGGCAGTCGGCCGCTTCCACCTCGTACTCCGCGGTAAGCTGCTCGACGAGGCCGTCGACCGCCCGCGGCGCAGCGAGCAAGTCCCAGATACGCGTGCCGATGCCATTGAGGCCGTAGCAGGCTCCCTGTTCGATGCTCATGCCGATCAGTTCGCCGTCCACCACTGTGGTCAGCAACTCGGCATCGTTGCGGACGACGATATCCGTGCCCTTCACGCGCCCGCCGCCCGAATGTGTTGTGGCCACCGAACTCTCCAGTCTCTTCTCGCGGACACCTAGAGGAGGGCCCGGTGGGTTGCAATCAGCGGCGCGGCGGCTTGCGCTCGGTCTTCAGGGCCCGCGGGAGATATGGCTTTCCAGCAGCTCGGCCTCGCGTGCGAACACCTCGTAGCCCCAATCCCTCCGCGCCTCGTACACCTCGATCCTGGCGAGCAGTGCGGCGCAGAGCCGGAAGTGATCCGCGGCGAGGCCCATCGGGCCGAGGTACTGGTTGCGATAGGTCTGCTGCATCACGGCGGTCATCGCCTGCTGCCCCGTGACCCGGCGGATCGTGGGCGCCTCGCCGCCCGCGGTCCGGGCCAGCAGGTAGAGCCGGCGCAGCGGCACGGGGCGCTGCTCGCCCGTGGGGGCAAGCGGCACGTGATACTTGTCGAGCCCTTCGACCGCGCGATCGAGCGAGGCGCTGTCGTGGCCGAAGGCTGCGGCCGCGTCGGCCCACAGCTTGAGACGGGGCAGGCCGGGCCAGGCCAGCGGCACGCCTGCCTCGTCGAAGCCGACCACGCAGACGTCGTCGCACAGCACCTCGTAGCCGCGGCGGGCGAAGTGGGCGGCGAGCGTCGACTTGCCCGCGCCCGAGTGGCCGGCGAACGCATAGGCACCGCCGCCGGCGACCACCGCGTTGGCGTGGAGCGGCAGCAGGCCGCGCTGGTGGACGAGAATGCCGAGCGCCGAGCCGAGCAGGAACAGCCTGACGTTGCGCTCGGCCGCGTGCGGGAAGGGATCGACCAGGATCTCCCGTCCTCCGCGCACCAGGTAGCGGGCGGTGTCGCGAACGGTCAGGAGCACGGCGTCGCCCGCTGCCTGGATCCCCCCGTACGGCCGCTGCGCCCCCGGCAGCACTTCCGGAACCGGGCCGAGTCGAACCTCCACAAGCGGGCGGGAAGCCGGCTCCGGTGCGGGGCTGAGCTCGTTGAGCGAAATCTCTGAGCGCAGACAGAAATCGAAGCAGGAATAGAGACCGGTCGCCGCCATTGGCCCGCTTGTCGCCGAGGCAGGGTCGGTGTCAAGGCTGCGGGAGAGCGGCCGTCCGACGAATTTTCGATGTCCGGTGAACGTTGCGTCCTTGCCCCGCTGGCTGGTGCTCGATGCCGACCACACTTGCCGCGAGTTCCCGTGGATCTACCGCGCGGTCATCGAATCCGCGCCGTGAGGTCGAGCGAAGCCGAGATCAGCTCGCGCGTGTAGTCGCACTGCGGATCGTCGAACAACCGGTCGGCCGGGCCCTGCTCGACGACCTTGCCGCCTTTCATCACCACCAGCTCGTGCGCCAGCGCGCGGACCACCTTGAGGTCGTGGCTGATGAACACGTAAGTCAGCCCGTGGCGCGCCTGCAGCTCGCGCAGCAGCTCGACGATCTGCCCTTGGACCGACATGTCGAGCGCGCTGGTCGGCTCGTCGAGCACCACGAGGTCGGGCTTGAGGATCAGCGCGCGGGCGATCGCGATGCGTTGCCGTTGCCCGCCCGAGAACTCGTGCGGATAGCGGTCGAGCACCGTGGCGCCGAGTCCGACCTCGTCGAGGATGCGGACGATCTCCCCCGCGCGTTCCTCCTTCGACAGCTCGGGCCGATGGATCGGCAGCCCTTCGCCGACGATCTGCCGCACCGACATCTTCGGACTGAGCGAGGCGAACGGGTCCTGGAACACGATCTGCATCCGCCGGCGCAGCGGGCGCATGGCCTTGGTATTGCGCGTGTCGATCCGCTCGCCGTCGAACACGATCGTGCCGTCCGAACGGGCGATGCGCAGCAGTGCCATGCCGAGCGTGGTCTTGCCCGACCCCGACTCGCCGACAACGCCGAGCGTGTGCCCGCGCGGGATCGCGATCGACACGCCGTCGACCGCCTTGACGAAATCCTTCGGCGCGCCGAACCAGCGCTTGATCGGGAACCAGACCTTGAGGTTCTCGGCCTCGGCCAGCGTGGCGCGCTCGCCGGGCACAGGCAGCGGACGGCCCTTGGGGACCGCGCCGAGCAGCTTCCTGGTGTAATCGTGCGCCGGCTGCCCGAACACCTGATCGGCGCCGCCCGCCTCGACCACCGCGCCGTCGTTCATCACGCAGACCCGGTCGGCCATCTTGCGCACCACGCCGAGGTCGTGGGTGATCAGCAGCATGGCCATGCCCATCTGCTCGCGCAGCTGCTGCAGCAGCTCGAGCACTTGCGCCTGGATCGTCACGTCGAGCGCGGTGGTCGGCTCGTCGGCGATCAACAGGTCGGGCTCGTTGGCCAATGCCATCGCGATCATCACCCGCTGGCGCTGCCCGCCCGACAGCTCGTGCGGATAGCTGCGCATCCGCCGCACCGGGTCGCGCACACCGACCAGCCTGAGCAGCTCGAGCACCCGCTCATGGCACTCGTCCTTGCCGATGCCGGGGCGGTGCAGCCGCATCGCCTCGGCGATCTGTCGTTCGACGCGGTGCAGCGGATTGAGCGAGGTCAGCGGCTCCTGCGGGATCAACGCCATGCGGCTGCCGCGCAGCTGCTGCATCGCCTTTTCGTCCGCGCCGACCAGCTCCTGCCCGGCGAAGCGGATCGAGCCGGACGGGTGGAACGCGGTGGGGTAGGGCAGCAGCTGGAGCACCGCCATCGCCACGCTCGACTTGCCCGAGCCGGATTCGCCGACCAGCGCCAGGGTCTCGCCCTTGGCGAGATCGAACGACACGTTTCGCGCAGCGCGCACCTCGCGTCCTTCCGAGCGAAAGGAGACCGAGAGATCGCGGACCTGGAGGAGGGGGACGGTCATCCAGCCCTCTCCCCTTCAGGGGAGAGGAGGGAGCGCCGAAGGCGCGGAAGGAGAGGGGACCGCCCGCAGGGTAGCGTGACACCCCCTCTCCCACCCCTCTCCCCTGAAGGGGAGAGGGCTTTCCTCGCTGATTGCCGCACCCCCATCACAGCGCCTTCCGCGGATCGAACGCGTCGCGCGCCGCCTCGCCGATGAAGATCAGCAAGGTCAGCATCGTGGTCATCACCGCGAAGCCGGCGAGGCCAAGCCACGGGGCGTAAAGGTTGTTCTTCGCCTGGTTGAGCAACTCGCCGATCGACGGGGCCCCGCGCGGCAGGCCGAAACCGAGGAAGTCGAGCGCGGTCAGCAGCGTGATCGAGGTCGAGAGGATGAACGGCAGGAAGGTCAGCGTCGCGACCATCGCGTTCGGCAGGATGTGGCGGAACATGATCGCCCGGTTGCCGAGGCCCAGCGCACGCGCGGCGCGCACGTAGTCGAGGTTGCGCGCGCGCAGGAACTCGGCGCGCACCACGTGGACCAGCGTCATCCAGGTGATCAGCAGCAG
>DATDLP010000443.1:0-2195 GCA_036519255.1 Croceibacterium sp. | reverse complement strand
GCCCGCCGCCCGGGGCCTGCTGCCCCGCCCTGTGTTCCGTCCGAGCGACCATGGCAGGCTACCTGCGCCCGGCGGCCCGGAATCGCAAGCCCGGCGCGACGATCAGCCCGCCGCATAGGGGGTTGCGCAACGTTATACAGTTACATAGATGGGCGCGCATGGGTTCGACATCCCCCCGGATTCGCGGCCGACTGGACCGCATGGGCGTGCTGCTTTCAGGCTTGTGCGCGGTGCATTGCGTGCTCGGCATCGTGATCGTCGCCGGGCTCGGGCTCGGCGGCGGGCTGCTGCTCGATCCGGCGATCCACCGCGTGGGCCTGCTGCTGGCGACGGTGATCGCCGGCGTGGCGATCGGGCTCGGCGCGATCCAGCACCGGCGGCCGCTGCCGTTCGTAGTGGCGATGACGGGCCTCAGCTTCATGGGCGGCGGGCTCGCGGTCGAGCATGGGATCGAGGAAGCGGTGCTGACGATCATCGGCGTGACGCTGGTCAGCGCCGGGCACATCCTCAACTTGCGCCGGCACTAGCCCGAACTCGAAATCGAAATCCCCTCTCCGACGGGGAGGGCGCCTGCGACTCGACGAGCTCCGGAAACGGTGAAGCGTCCGGCGCAGGCCGGCTTCTGCACGATTCCTCGACCCTGGATGCAAACGGGTTTGTCAAATCGCAACGGTTCGGCTTCAAACCGAAGCGGGGCTGGGGAGCCGGGGCGTGTTGTCACTGGAGAAGATCGAGCGGCTGGCGCCCGACCAGGGCTCGCTCGCGGCTGCGCGCAAGCTGCTCAAGGCGGACAAGTGGCCGACGCTGCAGAGCGACGGCGCCGGGCTGATCTGGGGCGAATGCCAAGGCTCGGGCGCGACGCCGTACCGCGTCGCGGTGACCGAGGCCGACGCCGGGTACAAGTGCACCTGCCCGAGCCGTAAATTTCCCTGCAAACATTCGCTCGCGCTGATGTGGCTGCGCGCCGACGGCCTTGCACCGTTCGCATCCGGCAGCCCGCCGCAGTGGATCGGCGACTGGCTCGGGCGGCGGCGCGGGCCGCCGGTCAAGCCGGCGGGCGAGGCCGACCAGGCGCCGGTGCGCGCGTCGATCGCTGCGCTCGAGGACGACGCCGACACCGCGGCGCCCGATCCCGAGGCCGAGGCGCGCGCCGAGGTCCAGCGCGAGCGCAACCGGGCGAAGCGCGAGGCGCTCGTGGCCGAAGGCATCGCCGCGGCCGAGCAGTGGATCGCCGACCAGCTCGAGCGCGGGCTCGCCGGGTTCGACCAGCGCGCGGCGCAGGCCTGCGCGACGCTGAGCCGGCGGCTGGTCGACGCCAAGGCCAGCGGGCTGGCCAACCGCGTGGCCACGCTGCCCGCGCAGCTGTTCGCGCTGCCCGAAGCCGAGCGCGGGCTCGCAGCGGCCGACGCGCTCGCGCGGCTCTATCTGATCGGGCAGGCCTACACGCGGCAGGACGCATTGCCCGAGGCGCTGCGCGCGGACGTGCGCGCCGCAGTCGGGTGGAGCGTGACGCGCGAGGCGTTGCTGGCCGATGCGGCCGCCGAGCGGGTTGCGGGCGCCTGGCGCGTGCTCGCCGCGCGCGAGGAGGTGCAGCCCGACAAGCTGCGCCGGATCGAGACCTGGCTCGAGCTTGGCGAGCCGGGCGGGCGGCACGCGGTGTTGCTCGACTACGTGCCGGTCGGCGCCGGGGCGAGCGGCAACATCTATGCGTCCGGCGAGGTGCTGCAGGCCGAGCTCGCGTTCTATCCTTCGCCGGTGCCGCTGCGCGCGCAGATCGTCGCGCATACGGGGACGAGCCCGGCAGCCGCGGCGTGGACGGGGGCGGTTCGATCGCTCCCGAACGCGCTCGAAGCCTGGCACGCGGCGCTCGCGGCCAAGCCGTGGCTCGGCGACTGGCCGCTGGCCGCCTCGGGGGTCGCAATCCGGTCGAGCGGCGGGCGGCTGCACGTGGTGGGCGACGGAGTCGCGTTGCCGCTGGCGTCTGCCTCGCGCGACGCGGCCGCGCCGCTGGCCGAAGCACGAGAGGTTACGCTGTTCGGGCTGTGGGACGGGCGTGTGCTCGTGCCGCTGCTCGCGGCGACCCCGCTCGGCGAATGGAGCGCGCCGTGACGCCGGGCGCGATCCTCGAGCGGATGCTGCACGGGCTCGGCCGCCGGCCGCTCGAGCCGGCCGGGCCGCTGGCGCAAGGAATCGCG
>DATDLP010000442.1:0-2419 GCA_036519255.1 Croceibacterium sp. | reverse complement strand
GCGCTGGCCGAGTACCTCGTGGCCGAGATCCAGGAAGTCTATCGACTGCAGGGCGTGAAGATCAACGACAAGCACATCGAGGTGATCGTTCGCCAGATGCTGCAGAAGGTCGAGATCACCGACGGCGGCGACACCACGCTGCTGCCGGGCGAGCAGCTCGATCGCGAGGAGATGGACGAGATCAACGCCAAGCTCGCCAAGGGCCAGGAGAAGGCGGTCGGCACCCCGGTGCTGCTCGGCATCACCAAGGCCAGCCTGCAGACGCGTTCGTTCATCTCGGCCGCGTCGTTCCAGGAAACCACCCGCGTGCTCACGCAGGCGGCGGTCGAAGGGAAGAAGGACACGCTGATCGGCCTCAAGGAGAACGTGATCGTCGGCCGCCTGATCCCCGCCGGCACCGGCGCGGGCATGAATCGCCTCCGCGTCACGGCCAACAGCCGCGACGCCGCGATTCGCGCTTCGTGGCGCAAGGCACAGGAGCACCTCATCATGGCCAACACGGCCGAGGAGGAGCACGCCGCCGAGCTCGAGCAGGGCGCCGAAGCGGCGGTGTTCGCCGATCCGCTGGCGGGCGTCGAGGGCGAGACCCACGGCACGGACGCGGATGCGGGCGAGTACTTGCAGCAGAGCGACGAGGATCTCGGCGACGAGACGGTCGAAGCGCCCGACGCTGAAGTGGCCCAGGAAGCCGAGGTCGACGAGACCGAGGCCGGCGAGGAAGTGGCCGACGAGGATGGCGCTCCCGAAGAGGAGTGAGCTTGGCCTCACCGCTGACATAGAAGGCCCCGCCGGAGCGATCCGGCGGGGCTTTTCTTTGCCGGCTGAAAGGCCGCTTGATGCGCGGGCGCGCACGCCCAGATAGCCCGGACGCAACCACCCGGAGCCGTCCGCATGACCGATACCGCCGTCCTGTTCGAGCCCTTCCAGTCGGGCAAGCTGACGCTGCCCAATCGCGTCGTGATGGCGCCGATGACGCGCAACATGGCGCCGGGCGGGGTGCCTGCGCAGGCCAATGCCGACTATTACCGGCGGCGCGCCGAAGGCGGGGTCGGGCTGATCCTGTCGGAGGGAACCGTCGTCGACCGGCCGGCCTCGCGCAACCTGCCGCACATCCCGTTCTTCCACGGCGAAGAGCCGCTCGGCGGCTGGCGCGGCGTGATCGACGCGGTGCACGCGGCCGGCGGCAAGATGGGCCCGCAGATCTGGCACACCGGTGGTGTGCCGACGAGCGACGGCGAATTCGCGCGCCCGGCGCTCGACACGCCCTCGGGCCTCAACGCGCCGGGGCAAACAGTCGGCGAGCCGATGAGCGAGGAGGCGATCGCCGATACGGTCGCGGCGTTCGCGCGGGCCGCGGCCGACGCCAAGGCGCTCGGGTTCGACACGTTCGAGATCCATGGCGCACACGGCTACCTGATCGACCAGTTCTTCTGGCCCGACACCAACTTGCGCGGCGACCGCTACGGCGGGCCGACGATCGGCGAGCGTGCGCGGTTCGCCGCCGAGGTAGTCGGCGCGACGCGCGCGGCGGTGGGGCCGGACTTTCCGATCCTGCTGCGCGTCAGCCAGTGGAAGCAGCAGGACTATACCGCGCGGCTGGCGCCGACGCCGGCCGAGCTCGAGCAATGGCTCGGCCCGCTGGTGACCGCCGGGGTCGACGTGCTGCACTGCTCGCAGCGGCGCTACTGGGAGCCCGAGTTTCCCGAGATCGACGGCGAGCACGGGCTGAACTTCGCTGGCTGGGCGAAGAAGCTGCTTGGGGTGCCGACGATCAGCGTCGGCTCGGTCGGCCTGTCGGGCGACTTCTTCGGCTCGTTCCAGGGGCAGGGGTCGAGTGCAGCCGGGCTCGACGCGCTCGTCGCTCGGATGGAGCGAGGCGAGTTCGACCTGATCGCGGTCGGTCGCGCGCTGCTGTCCGATCCGCGCTGGGTCGAGAAGGTGCGCGACGGACGACGCGACGAGATCGCCGACTTCGATCCTTCCGCGATGGCCGTGCTGGCCTGACGCTTCGCCCCGTGGCGGGGCTTTCGTTTGCCCGCGCGCGGCCTATGATGCGCCGATGACCGGCCGCCTCGTTTCCGCGCTGTCAGCCTGCCTGCTGCTCGCCGCTTGCGGCGGTGGCGAGCAGGCGGCGGCTCCGCTCGAGCCACCCGCGATCGCCGATCCCGCCACGCTCGCCGGCGAGTATCGCGTCGCCGGGATCAACGGCAGCGAGATCGACCTGCCGCACGCGATCACCGCCTCGATCGACGGCGAGCGTATCCACCTGACCTCCGACTGCGTCAACTTCGCTTGGAGCTATCGCTTCGAAGGCGAAGCGCTGGTGACCGAGCAGGTTCCGGTGGAAAGCTGCGCGCGCGGCTTCGACGCGACCGAGCAGGAGCTGCTCGCTGCGTTCGACGTCGCCGATGCGGTCCAC
>DATDLP010000441.1:0-6625 GCA_036519255.1 Croceibacterium sp. | reverse complement strand
CCCGCTACTCCCGCGCTTCGGCTTCCAAGCCACATCCCGCCCAAGTGCGGCAGTGGCCTGGAAGACCCGGGGCATGGCCTCGGCTCAGGTCGCGTTGGGATCGGCCGCCCCCCTGACCATCCCGCCTTCGTCGTTGGCCTGCGGGCCCGGAATCGGCGTGAGCGTGTGAATCAGCCGGAACTTGCCGTCGATGTAGCGGAAAGTGTGCGAATCCGGCGAGGTGGCGTTGCCGCCGAAGCGGCAGAACACGTTGATCACGCCCATCTCCTCGTCGATCAGATAGTCGCGGTGGGTGATGTAGAGCACGCCCGGCGGCATGCCGAGCTCGCAGCTCGCATGCGGATCGCCCGAGCGGTTGGTGTAGGCGCCGCCCTCGAGCCGCGCGCACGGCGTGCCCCACGGGATGTCGGTGAACTTGTCGGAGAAACCGTCGAGATAGGCGTTGGCGCCGCGGATCATCTCGGCCGGGTCGGTCAGCTGGTACTTGAACAGCGGGGTCCAGTCCTCCTGCCGGGTGTAGCGCAGGAAGGCGTTGGCGTTGAACAGCCAGTGCCCCGGCTCGGTCACCAGGCTGTCGACCCGGATCACCTTGCCCTCGTGCAGGTACAGCCGTGTGCCGATCACGTAGGGCTTGCCGCCTTCGGTGACGATGATCTCGGTGAAGGTCTTGCAGCGCTTGTCGTCGTGGAAGCTCATCGCGTTGGCAATCGGCAGCGCGGTATTCCACAGGCCCGCCGTCCGCTCGACGGTCTTCATGTTCGTGAGGAAGTGCACCTTCTCGTGCAGCGGCAGCGTGCCGATGTTGCCCGCGCGCTGCGCCTCGACATAGGCGGTGGTCGCCGCCTTGAGCTCGTCGCGGGTGCAGGTCGGCCGATCCTGCAGCGGTGCGAACGGGCTCGGCGGCGGCCCGTTCTGAGCCAGCGCCGGCGTGGCAGCGCAGGCGAGCAGCCCGGCGAGAAGCGTCTTCTTGATCATCGTATCCTCCCAATTTCCCAAACCCATCGGCGCCTATCCTCCCTCGAGGGGGAGGGTAGGGTGGGGGTGCACCGCGCCAGCGTCGACGCACCGCACGCTCTCTCACCCCCGCCCCCCTCCACGTGGGAGGGGAGATTCACGCCGTAGTCGCGCGCTTACCGGACGTCCTGGATCTCTTCGCTGCGGCACTGCTCGTAAGTGCCCCAGCCCGAGCACACCCCGTACGGCCCGCGGATGAAGATCGCCTCGATCCGGCGGATCTGGTCGTTCTCGATCTTGAACAGCTCGCCGAGCTCCCAGGTCCAGTTGATGTTGCGGTGGTCGAAGGCGGCGAACGCGAACACGATCCCGCGCTCGCGGTCGACCGCGACGAAGCGCCGGTCGCGGATTCCGCTGACGACGTTACGCAGCGCGGTCTCGTACTGACCCTTGCAGGTCATCACCGGGGTGCCGCGCATGCCCATCGTGCCCGCCGGGCCGGCGCTGATCATGCCGTTCTCGTGCCGCAGGCAGTCGTCGGAGAACGGGTAGTACCCCTTGCCGTCGTTGCGCTGCATGCCCTCGAAATACTGGTTGGCGACTGCGATCAGGTCCTCGCGCGTGGTCCGCGCGCGCTCTTCCGCCGACACCGGCGTGAGGAACACCTCGTGCGGCTTGCCCATCGCCTCGACCGCCACGCCGGTCGCGGGGAAGGGGCTGGTGCTCGGCGCGTTGGCCGCGGCGCCGAGCGGCCGCTCGGGCCGCGCGGCAATCTGCTCGATCTCGGTGATCTTGCCGTTTTCGATCCGCAGCCGCAGCGACAGCCCGACCGGCTCGGGCTCGCGCGCCGGCCCGGTCGCCGAGCTTGTCGTCTGCTCCATCACCGTGCCCAGGAACGCGACCTGCTGGGTCTCGGTGTCGGGGACGTAGAACTTGTACTTGCCCGGCGCGGTGGTGGTCGCCCACAGCCCTTCGTTGCCGAGCGGCAGCTGCACCCCGTTCTCGGTGAACCGCGCGGTCGGCGCGAACAGCTCGGGGTCGACCTTGCCGTCGGCCATCGCCTGCAGGTACTTGTCGACGAACCCTTCGAGGCACGCGCGCTGGCAGCTCTGCTCGGGCAGCGGCACCCCGCCCGGTTGCGCCGCAGCGCCGGCAGCGAACGATAGCGCCAGCGCGCAAAGCCCGGCGCGAATCGAAGTCCTCATGATGTCCCTCTCCCTCTGTTTGCCCTTTTCTAGTCAGGCTGCGGGGAAATTCGCCACTCTTAAATCCCTGTGTCCGCGCGCGACGGCCGGAGCTCTTGACCGATCCGGCGCGGCGTCTTGCTTTCTCTTGCCGGCGGCCGCCCGTCCGGCCGTGAGCATCGGGTCGCCCGGAGGGGCGATCCGATGCCTTGCCCGCCTATGTCAGAAACGGACCCCGAGCCCGGCGACCACCTGGTCGGTAGTCGCGTCGCCATAGGCCCCGTCGACCAGGTCCTTGTACTGCGAACGGCGGTATTCGACCCGCGCCTCGAGCGGTCCGGGCAACTGCACCTGCACACCGCCGCCAAAGCGGAATCCGCCGGCGTTGTCCTCGAGCTCGTCGAGCGTGCCGGCGGTGGTGAACGCCTTGGTGCTGAGCGAGGTGTAGCCGACCTTGCCGTAGGCGGCGATGCCCGGCGTCAGCGCGAAGCCGGCGCGTGCGCCGACGTAGTACTGGCCGTTGGCCTCAAGCCGGTCGCGCGCGCCGGTGAAGCTGGCGGGGAAGTCGGTCGAGCTGCCGCTGGTAGATAGCTCGCCCTCGATCCCCACGAATGCGCTGCCAAGGCCGAGGTCGTAGCCGAGATTGACGCCGTACACCGCCGAATCGGCATTGGCAGTCACCGACCCATCGGCCGATTCGACGTCGATCCCCTCGTATCCGCCGATCGCCCCGGCGTAGAAACCGCCGGGTGCGCTGCTTTGCGCCAACGCCGGCGTGGCGGTCAGCCCGGCCGCGAGGGCAGCCAGTGCGAGAACTCGTTTCATTCAATATCCTTTCGCGTGCGACCGATTGCGCCCGCCCGCGCTCCGTCGCGGCGGCTTGCGGGCATCTGAACGAGGCCGCGATGCTATCGGTCGGCGCGACGGGCCGATTGCGGCGAGGGACGGGCGGTGCACTCCGCGGGACGGGAATGTCGGGGGAACCCGCGGAGCGAGGCTGCGTCGGTGCCGGTCCGCGCCTCGCTTCGGCGCGATCGGGTCAAATATGGCGGAACCATGGCAATTGCCCGGCATTGAGCAGCATCGGCTTCGGGCGGCACATGAGTGCTTTACTGCAAGCGATCGGACCACTCTCCGGGCCTCGTCCCGAAAGGAGGATGTATGAAGAAGCTTTTCCTGGGCGGCGCGCTGGGCGCTACGGTGCTCGCGCTATCGGCATGCGGCAACGATGCCGCCACCGACGACGCCGCGGCGGTCGAAACGGCCGCCACCGATGCGGCGGGCGCAACCACGGCCGTTTCCGACTGGCCGGCCGGCACCCGCATCGTTGAGGAAAGCGGCGTCACCTATCGCGTCGATCCGGCCGGTACCCGGACCGCGGTCGAGGACGGTTCGTGGCGCATCGTTACCGAGGACGAGGTTCGCTACCGCGTCGACCCGGCCGGAACCCGGGTCCGCATCGACGACGAGGGCATGGACCTGGAAGGTGCCGCGTCCGGGCCCGACATCCCCGGGGTCGACGTGGACATCGGTACCAACGACCAGGGCAATCTCGACGTGGACGTCAGCACCGACGGCACCGACGCGAGCGACGATCAGGTCCGCAACAACCGCTAGGCCGTCTGCCAGGCCCGCCGCCTTGGCGGCGGGCTTGGACCGGCATATGACCTCCGGCAGCGACCCGACCCGCACGGAGGCTCCGGTGATCAAGCAATCGTTCCACGCCGACACCGACAGCCTGCCTTGGGCGGAAGGCTGGGCCGGCGATCCGCGCATCCGGCTCAAGCTTCTCATGGCCGACATCGAGGGCCAGCGCTTCGCGGTACGCATGCAGTTCGCATCCGGCCTCACAGTCGCACCGCACAAGCACACCGGTGAGGTCCACGCCTTCACCTTGGCCGGCCGGTGGAACTATCTCGAATATCCCGACAGCCCGCCGAACGTCGCCGGCTCGTATCTGTTCGAGCCGCCCGGCACCACGCACACGCTGCAGGTCGCGGCCGATGCTGACGGGCCGACCGACGTCCTGTTCGTGATCTACGGCGCGATGCTGCACATGGACGAGACCGGTGCGATCGTCGGCGTCACAGACGCCGAGAGCTGCCTTGCCGAATACCCGCGCCTGCTCGCGGAACAGCGCGTGCCGGTGCCCGACAGGATCGCGATCGGCGGCTTCATGGCCTACGCGGCGCCAGGAAGCACGAGCGCGGCGACCTGACCCTCCCACCGTCGCCGGTCAGGAAATGGTGCACTTCGCCGCGCGAACGGGTATGTCTGCGGCACCATGAGGCATTTCCCCAGTCACCGCGCTCCCTTTCGTTCCATTCTCGTTTCGCGCCGCACCTCGCTGGCGATGCTGTCCTCCACCGCCGTGCTTGCCGCCTGCGGCAGCGGCGGCGGCGGATCGCCCGCTCCGGCCCCGACGCCGACGCCGACCCCCACGCCTACCCCGACGCCAACACCTGTCTCGGGTCCAGCGTGGTTCGGCTACGGCCGCGATCCGCAACACACGGCTGCGAGCCTGATCGCGTCGCAGGATCTGGGGCGCATCGCGTGGACCGCCGCGGTCGACCTCGTACCGCAATACACGGCCTCCGGCGCGCTGCTCACGCACTACGGTTCGCCGGTCGTGACGACGAACAACACCGTGGTGATCCCGGTCAAGACCGCTGCCGGCGGCAGTTACCGCGTCGAGGCGCGCAACGGTGCGAACGGGACGGTGCTGTGGTCGACCAACACCGACTACGTCATGCCGCCGCGCAACTGGCTGCCGCCGTACAACGTACTGCTCACGCAGCAGGGCCGGCTCTACGCGCCGGGGGCGGGCGGCAAGCTGCTCGTGCGCGCCGACGCGGTCTCGGCTGGCGGCACCTTCACGCCGCACGTGTTCTACGGTGCCGCGGCGTACAACGCCAATTCCGCCGCGTTCGACGGCGCCGTGTTCATCAACACGCCGCTCACTGCCGATGCGGCGGGCAACGTGTTCTTCGGCTTCGTCGTGACCGGGGCCAATCCGGCAGGGCTGGTCAGCGGCATCGCCCGGGTCGCGCCCGACGGGACCGGCACCTGGGTCAGCGCCGCCACCGCGGCCGCCGATGCTACGGTCCAGAAGCCCGCGATGAACTGCGCGCCCGCGCTGTCGATCGACGGCGCGACGGTCTACATCGCGGTGAACCGCGGCTCGACCAACGCGACGCAGACCGGGTTCCTGCTCGCGCTCGACAGCACGACGCTGGCGACCCGGGCCCGCGCCGCGCTGACCGATCCCAACACCGGCGCACCCGCACGCATCAGCGACGACGGCACGGCGTCACCGGTGATCGGTCCGGATGGGCGGGTGTTCTACGGCGTGCTCGAATCGCAGTTTCCGACCCACAACGCGCGCGGCTGGCTGCTGCAGTTCGACGGCTTGTTAAACGCGGCGGGGGTGCCGGGCAGCTTCGGGTGGGACGTCTCGCCGAGCGTGATCCCGGCCTCGATGGTGCCGTCGTACGCGGGCCCGTCGACCTACCTGCTGGCGCAGAAGTACAACAACTACCGCGGCGTCGGCTCGGGCGACGGGCTCAACAAGCTCGCGGTGCTCGACCCGCGAGCGAGCCAGGCGGACCCGGTCGTGCCGGCGGTGCAGGTGATGCGCGAGGTGATGACGATCGTCGGGCCGACATTCGACGGCAACACCACCGGACGGCGCGAGTGGTGCATCAACACGATGGCGACGGACCCGGCTCGCGGCTCGATCCTCGCCAACAACGAGGACGGCATCCTCTATCGCTGGGACCTCGCGACCAACGCGCTGTCGCAGAGCGTGCGGCTGAACGCCGGCCTCGGGCAGGCCTACACGCCGACGCTGATCGGCGCCGACGGCGGGGTCTACGCGATCAGCAACGCGATGCTGTACGCGATACGGGCGAGCTAGCGGCGAACCCTGGAAACCGGATCGTCACCGACGGAACGGGTCGCTGAAACGCTGGTCCGCGATGAGCGCCGTGTCGGTCAGCGTCATCAGGAAAGCGACGAGCGCCGCGCGATCCGCCGAGCTCAGGTTCAGGCGCTGCGGCGCGCGGTCTTGCCGCAGGCGGGGATCGAGCGCCGGGCCATCCTGAACGTCGTGGTCGTAGAACTCGACCACCTCGGCCAGCGTCGCGAACCGGCCGTCGTGCATGTACGGCCCCGTCAGGCCGGCGCTGCGCAGCGACGGGGCCTTGAACAGCCGCGTCTCGCCGGGATCGAGGCCGTTGCTGCGCGAATCCGCTGCCATGGCGAAAGTCGGCGGGAGGTGGCAGGCCGAGCAGCCCGCGCCGCCTTCCGCGACGGCGGTCATGAACAGGTGGCGTCCGCGATTTTGCTGCCGCGTGAAGTTCGGCAAGTCGCGGTCCAGCGCGCGGTTCGGCGCACCGGGCGAGAAGACTTGCGCGTAGCCGGTGTCCCACTTGCTCGAGCTCGAGACCATGGCGCGGATGAACTGCGCGAGCGCCTGCTGGATGCGC
>DATDLP010000440.1:0-7976 GCA_036519255.1 Croceibacterium sp. | reverse complement strand
ATGGCGAATTCCTTTCGCCGGACCAATGAGCAGACCGCCGGGCCCGTTCCGTCACCCGAGGCCGAGCGCCGCCTTATAGGTGTCGAGAATCGCTTCCATCTCGGCGCGGTCGTCGGGCTTCATCTTCCGCAGGCGGACGATCTGGCGCATGATCTTGGCGTCGTAGCCGACCGCCTTGGCCTCGGCGTAGACGTCGCGGATATCGTCGGCGATGCCCTTCTTTTCTTCCTCGAGGCGTTCGACGCGCTCGATCAGGAGGCGCAGGCGGTCGTCGGTGGCTTCGGCCATCGGTCAGTATCTCCAGTCAATCCGAGAATCGGTTGCCGGCTCGATAGCCAGCGAGTGGGCGGCGGTGAAGGCCGTTGCGCAGTTATTCCCCTCCCGCAAGCGGGAGGGGAGATTCAGGTCCCCTGGTTGCGCGCCAGGCTCGCTTCCATCCGCGCCATCTGCTCGGGCGTGGCTTCGCTCTGGAAGCGGTCCTTCCACTCGTCCATCGGCATGCCGTGGATCAGCTCGCGCGCGGCGCCCTTCTCACCCGCGTAGCCGCCTTCACGAATCCAGTCGGCGAGGCAGTTGCGGCAGAAGCCGGCGAGCCCCATCAGGTCGATGTTCTGCGCGTCATGCCTGTGCCGGAGATGCCGCACCAGGCGACGGAAGGCAGCGGCGGCCACCGCGTCGGGCAGGTCGTCGAGCGGGTCGGGCATTTCACGTCCCCAATCTATACATTGTGTTGTCACGCCGCTCTGCCATAGGGCGCGGCTTGATGACCACAAAGCTCGATCCGCGCGGCCGCAAGGTCAAGATTCTCGCCACGCTCGGTCCGGCGAGCCGCGATCCCGAGATGCTCCGCCGGCTGTTCCGCGCCGGGGCCGACGCGTTCCGCGTCAACCTGAGCCACGGCGACCACGCCGACCACGCGGCAGCGATGAAGGCGATCCGCGCGCTCGAGAAGGAATTCAACCGCCCGATCGCGATCCTGTGCGACCTGCAGGGCCCCAAGCTGCGCGTTGGCACTTTCGCCGAGGAGCGCGCGGTGATCCCGCACGGGCACCGCTTCGTGCTCGACCGCGATCCGACGCCGGGCGATGTGACCCGCGTGCAGCTGCCGCATCCCGAGATCTTCGCGGTGATCGCGGTCGGCCAGCGGCTGCTTATCAACGACGGCAAGATCCGCCTGCGGGTGACCGAGGCGCACCCCGACCGGATCGTCTGCACGGCCGAAGTCGGCGGGGTGATCTCCGACCGCAAGGGCGTCAACGTGCCCGACGCCGAGGTCCCGATCCCGGCGCTGACCGAGAAGGACCGGCGCGATCTGGCGTTCGCGCTCGAGAACGGGGCGGACTGGATCGGGCTCAGCTTCGTCCAGCGGCCCGAGGATCTCGCCGAGGCGCGGCGGCTGATGGGCGGCCACGGCGCGCTGTGCGCCAAGATCGAGAAGCCGCAGGCGATTCGCCGGCTCGACGAGATCATCGAGCTGGCCGACGGGGTGATGGTCGCGCGGGGCGACCTGGGCGTCGAGCTCAATCCCGAGGAAGTGCCGCCACTGCAGAAGCGCATCGTCAACGCCACGCGTACCAGCGGCAAGCCGGTGATCGTGGCGACGCAGATGCTCGAATCGATGATCGAGAGCCCCGCGCCGACCCGCGCCGAGGTGTCCGACGTGGCCAACGCGGTCTACGACGGGGCCGATGTAGTGATGCTCTCGGCCGAGACCGCGGCCGGGCAGTGGCCCGAAGAGGCCGTGCTGATGATGGATGCGATCGGCCGCCAGGTCGAGCGCGACGAGGCCTATCGCCAGCGCGTGCGTCTGCTCGACACGCGGCCCGATCCGACGATCGCCGATGCGCTCGCGCATGCCTGCCTGACGATCGCCGACACGGTCGACATCAGCGCGATCAGCGTGTTCACCAGCACCGGTGTCAGCGCGCGGCGCGTGACGCGCGAGCGGCCTTCGGTGCCGGTCATGGTGCTGACGCCGTCGGTCGCGGTGGCGCGGCGCTCGGCGCTGCTGTGGGGCGCGCATCCGGTTGCGACGCGTGACATCGGCAGCTTCGACGAGATGATCGGCAAGGGCAAGCGCATGGCGCTGCGCCACGGCTTCGGCGGCGCGGGCGACAAGCTCGTGGTCATGGCCGGCGTGCCGTTCGGCATCTCTGGCGCGACCAACCTGCTGCACGTGGTGACGCTGGCGGGCGACGAGCTCGAGCAGCACGCGGGGTAGGGGCCGGCCCGGGCCTCGCGCGAAATCCCAATTTGTCCGTTCAGAATGCCGTCTTTTATGCGGCTGCTGCGCGCTTTTCCGCCAGCGCCGCGTCGAGATCGTCGGGCAGCTCGTAGTAGCCACCCGACAGCGCGTCATAGCGGCCCGAGGCGAGGTCGAGGCAGCGTTGCGCGCAACGCGCGAGATCGGGGTCCTCGCCGTAGGCGTGCGGGTGAGTCTCGATGCGCTCGATCAGCGGCTGGAAATACTTGCGCGCCTCGGGATCGGCCGCGGTGTCGCGCGCGAGCTGGGTCGCGGCGAAGCCCGGGTCGATCGCGAACACCGCGACATTGGTTCCAGCCAACTCGGCCGCGGCCTCGGCGACGAGGCGGTTCTGCGCGATCTTGCCGGTGCAATAGGCCGAGAGGTGCGGCGCGACGAGCCGGCTGGCGATCGCCGAGACGCAGATCACCCGGCCCGAATCGCGCGCGACCATGCCCGGCAGCACGTGGTGCATGAACAGCATCGGCGCGCGGATGTGGATGGCCTGCGCGCGCCACCATTCCTCGGGGCTGACCTGCCAGATCGGCCCGAACGGGCCGGGGACGCCGGCGTTGTTGACCAGCAGGTCGATCGGCCCGAGCAAGTCCTCGATCTTGCGCACGGCGCCTTCGATCGAAGCCGAATCGGTCACGTCGCAGCGCACGCCGATCGCCTGCCCGCCGGCGTTGCGGATCGCCTGGGCCCCTTCGTCGAGCTGCGCGAGCGAGCGCGCGAGCAGCGCCACCGCCGCGCCCTCGGCGGCGAATCGCTCGGCGATCGCCCGCCCGAATCCGCGCCCGGCGCCGGTGACGAGCGCGACCTGTCCCTCGAGTATACCCATCGTGCCCTCCTGCGGGTGAGCGCTATCGCGCGCGGCGGCGCGTGTCGATAACCTCGGTTGCTGCGTCGCGGGGAACTGGAGCGGGCGAAGGGAGTCGAACCCTCGACCTTCTGCATGGCAAGCAGACGCTCTACCACTGAGCTACGCCCGCTCGGACGATCGACACTGGAGCGGGCGAAGGGATTCGAACCCTCGACCCCAACCTTGGCAAGGTTGTGCTCTACCCCTGAGCTACGCCCGCTCACCAGCGTCCGGGGCCTGTGGCGACCCGGTGGGAGGCGGGCGGTTACCATCGGGGGGCGGGGGCTGCAAGGGCAAACCTTGCGCCCTTCACAAATCCCCCCCAAGGGCCAAATAGGCGGCGTCGGCGAGCGCCGGACGCGACAGAGAGGGTACACGACGTGGCAAGCATGGGCCTCAATCTCGACGAGCAGAAGGCCGTCGACCGGTTCCGCAAGCAGGTCGTCGAGCCCTCGCGCGACAGGCTCGTGATCCTCGATTTCTGGGCCGAATGGTGCGGGCCGTGCAAGGCGCTGACACCGGTGCTCGAGAAGGTGGCCGCCGAGTACGCCGACCGCGGCGTGCTGCTGGCCAAGCTCAACGTCGACGAGGAGCAGTTCATCGCCGCGCAGTTCCAGGTGCGCTCGATCCCCACGGTCTACGCGATGTTCGAAGGGCGGCCGGTGGCCGACCTGACCCCGGCGCGGACCGAATCGCAGCTGCGGCAGATGCTCGACCAGCTGTTGAGCCAGCTCCCGGTCGGGGTAGCCGGGCAGCAGGCCGAGATCGCGCCGCTGATCGAGATGGGCGAGCAGGTGCTGGCCGAGGGCGACGGCGAGCGTGCGGCCTCGATCTTCGCGCAGATCGCCGAGATGGCGCCCGAGGATGCGGCGGTGCAGTCGGGCCTGATCCGCGCGCTGCTCGCGGCGGGCCGCAGCGAGGAGGCGCAGGCCGCGTTCGATGCGCTGCCCGAGCCGCTGCAGGCCGATCCGCTGATCGCCCAGGCCGCCAGCGCGCTCGCGCTCGCAGGGAACGAGGTCGACGACGGCGAGCTGCAGGCGCTGCGCGCCGCGGCGGCCGAGCGGCCGGCCGACATGGACGCGCAGCTCGCGTTCGCGCAGGCCGCGTTCGCCGCGGGCCAGCGCGACCAGGCGGCCGAGGCGCTGCTCGGCATGGTCCGCGCCGATCCCGAATGGAACGAGGGGGCGGCCAAGGCCAAGCTGCGGCAGATCTTCGAGGCAGTCGGGCTCGAGGACCCGTGGGTCGTCGCGCAGCGCCGCAAGCTGTCGCTGCTGCTGTTCGGCTGAGGCGCGGGCGTGGCCGTCACTCGCCTGTCGATCTTCCCGCTGCCCGGGGCGATCCTGTTCCCCGGGCTGCAGTTGCCGCTACACGTGTTCGAGCCGCGCTATCGCTCGCTGGTCGGCTCGGCGCTCGCGCGCGACCGGCGGATCGCGATGATCCAGCCGCAGACCGCGATCGAGGGCGCGCCGCTCTACGCGATCGGCTCGGTCGGCAAGATCGGCGAGGTCGAGGCGCTCGATGACGGGCGCTACAACATCGTGCTCGAAGGCGAGACGCGCTTCCGCCTGCTGCGCGAGCTCGATGTGGCCACGCCGTTCCGCCAGGTCGAGGCCGAGCTGATCGAGGATCCGGTGGACGAAGTGCTGAGCCCGGCCGAACGCGCGAGCTTCGAGCGCGAATCGCGCCGCTTCGCCGACGCGCAGGGTTATGCGGTCGACTGGGATTCGGTCGAACGGCTCGACGACGCCTCGCTGATCAACGGCGTGAGCCAGATCGCTCCCTTCGACGCCGCCGCGAAGCAGGCGCTGCTCGAAGCGTCCGACTTGCGCAGCCGGTGCGAGCTGCTGGTGCAGCTGATGCAGTTCTTCGCCCGCAGCGACCCCGACGAAGGGCGCGTGACGCTGCAATAATTCCCCTCCCGCCTGCGGGAGGGGTCAGGGGTGGCTCAGTGCGGGCGTGGCGGGAGGCCGGACTCACCCACACCCGGTTCCTCCCGCAAGCGGGAGGGGAGTCAAAGCCCGAAGCTGCCCCGGATCCCGTCGATCACGTACTGCGCCGCGAGCGCCGCCAGCAGCACCCCGAGCAGCCGGGTGATCACCCCTTCAACTTGCGCGCCGACCAACTTCATCAGTGGGCTCGCGGCCCACAGCGCGAGCAGCGTGAGCACCAGCACCGCGAGCAGCGCGCCGAGCACCACAAGCGTCTGCGGCAGCCCCTGGGCGTTGCCGACCAGCAGCATGACCGAGGCGATAGCGCCGGGCCCGGCCATCATCGGCATCGCCATCGGGAATACCGAGACATCCTCGATCTCGGGCGTCTCGCGCGCCTTCTCGGCGCGCGCCTCGCGCCGCTGGGTGCGCTTCTCGAACACCATGTCGAGCGCGATCAGGAACAGCATGATCCCGCCGGCGGTGCGGAACGCGTCGAGCTCGATGTGCAGCGCGCGCAGCAGCTGCTCGCCGAACAGCGCGAACACCAGCAGGATCGCCCCGGCGATCAGGCAGGCCTTGAGCGCCATCGCGCGCTTCTGCGCCGGGCTCGCGCCGGTGGTCAGCCCGGCATAGATCGGCGCGCAGCCGGGCGGGTCGATCACCACGAACAGCGTGACGAAGGCGGAAAGGAACAGCTCGATCATGCGGGACCGCTACGGCGCGGCGACCTCGCTGCGAAGGGCGTCCTGCACCCGGCCGTCCTTGACGATGAACACCTCGAGCTCGCGCGCGCCGGACGGTTGCACGGCGTAGCGGTACGCCAATGTTCCGTCGGCGGACCAGCCGGATCCCGCGACGGTCGCGCCGCCGCGAAGGGCCTCGGCATCGATCGCCTCGATGTCGGCCTCGGACATTCCCTGCGACCCGGTCCACGGGCAATCGGCCACCGTCTCCTCGACCGCGCCGGGCGCCGGCAGCGGCTCCTCGAGCGTGTCGCCCTGGTCGAGCACCCAGCGGTACCCGGCGCCGCGCCTTTCCTGCTGCGCCCAGACGGTGGTGAAGTAGCCGACCGAGTCGTCGGCCTGCTGCCAGGCACCCCGGGTCACCGCGAGCGAGCCGTCGCAGCTCGACCACACTTCGTGCGTCTGCCAGCTTACCGCCTGCGGCGGGTCGGCACGGCCCCGCAGCCAGTCCTGCGCCCTGACCGCCTGTGGCGCGAACATGATCGCGTCGTCGGCCGCATACTCGGCGTAGGCGGTCCATTGTCCCTGCTCCTGCGCCGCGCGGGCGAACGCCTGCTCCGTGGCGATGACGGCGGCCGGATCGGCGACCGGGAGGTCTAGGTCGAGCTGGTCGGGTGCCGCGCTACGCGGGACGGCGGAGTCCTGCTGCGTGCCGCGGCCCTGCGCCTGCGCCGGGCCCGCCGCCAGTGCCGTGGCCAGCGCCGCGAGCAGCATGCTGCGCAGCGCCGCGCCCACCTCGCTCGTCAGGCCGGTGCAGTCCGGCGCAGCGCGGAGGGGATCGATCGCGCTGGATTGCGGGATGCGGTTCGAGAGAAACGGCTCGATCATGGTTGCCTACTCCGTGGCCACCTCGCTGCGCAGAACTTCCTGCATTCGCCCGTCTTTGGCAAGGAAGACCGCGGTCTCGCGCGCGCCCGAAGGTGCAACCGAATAACGGTAGGCCAGGGTCCGGTCGGCCGAAATGCCGGTGCCCGCCTCGGCCGCGCCGGCGGCAACGGCTTCCAGCTCCCACGCCGCGAGCTCGGTTTCGGAGATGGGCGACGACCGGTCGCGCGGGCAATCGGCCACGCTGCCCTGGATCATCTCGGGCGCCGCGAGCGGCGCGGCGAGCACGTCGCCCTGGTCGAGCACCCAGCGGTACCCGAGCTTCTTCTTTTCCTGCCGCTGCCACACGGTGGTGAAGTAGCCCACCGTGCCGTCGGGGCGCTGCCACGCGCCCTTGGTCACCGCGAGCGAGCCGTCGCAGCTCGACCAGACCTGGTGCGGCTGCCAGCGCACTGCCTGCGGCGGGTCGGCGCGGCCCTTGAGCCAGGCTTGCGCGTTGACCGCCTCGGGCACGAACATCACCGCGTCCTCGGTCGCGTATTCGGCGAACGCGGTCCACTGGCCCTTCTCCTGCGCCGCGCGGGCGAAGGCGAGCTCGGCGGCGACGACCTGGGCCGTATCGGCGCGGCGGAAGTCCCGCTCGCGGCCGCGGTCGGAGCCGTCCAGCGCGAAGCCCTGCGGACCGCCCTGGCCCTGCGCCGCGGCCCCCAGCAGCGATAGCGCGAGTGCCGCAACCAGCGCCGGTCGCGACCCCAGGCTCATACCGCGAGCGCGAGGTTGGCGAAGACGATGTTGACGATGTTGAGCAGCACGATGAGCACCAGCGGCGAGAAATCGATCGCCCCGGTGTCGGGCATCAGGCGGCGGATCGGCCGCAGCATCGGCTCGAGCAGCGCGTTGATCGAGCGCCAGATCGCGGCGACCCACTGGTTCTGCATGTTGACCACGTTGAACGCCACCAGCAGGCTCAGGACGAACTGCACGATCACCAGCACGATGATGATCGAGATCAGGTAACCGACGATCTGGGAGAGTATCGAGAATATCACCGGTTCGCTGGCCTCCTGTTGCCTTGCGCCTGCCTAGCCGAGCCGGGGCAGGTGCATCAAGGCTCGCCGTCGGAGTGCGCAAGTTGCTCGCCGAAGGTGCTCGACCGCAACGTCCAGCGCAGCTGGTCGGGCGTGGCGCCGGGCACGTCGTTGACGCGCTTGAGCACGAGCTCGCCGTCGACGGGCGCCTTGGCCGGATCCGCGGCGTCGGTCAGCCGGCCGCCGACCGTGCAGAACAGCGAGCCCGCCGCGCCTTCGCCCACCGGTTCGGCCGGCTCGATCCGCAGCTCGCGATAATCACCGAACGCCGCTTCGAGCCGGGCG